>JALDXK010000214.1:0-8944 GCA_032155105.1 Acidobacteriota bacterium | reverse complement strand
GCCACCAACCGTCTGCTCTACATCACCTATTCGAAGCAGACCGGCCAGGCGACGGATCCGAAGCAGCCGACGCCGGCCACCACCGCGCTCATCCGCGGCAAGTTCGAGAACGATCGGCTCACCGACATCCAGCAGTTGTTCCAGTCCGTGTCACAGGGACGCGGCCACTTCGGCGGCAAGATCGCGTTCGACAAGAACGGTTACGTGTTTCTCTCGCTCGGCGATCGCCAGGTGCCGCCCGAGGGTGATCTCGAGAAACATCCCGCGCAGGACCTCTCCAACCATCACGGCAAGATGATTCGCCTGCACGACGATGGGAAGGTGCCGGCGGACAATCCGTTCGTGAAGCAGGCCGGCGCGCTACCGGAGATCTACAGCTACGGCCACCGCAACATCCAAGGTCTGGTGGTGCATCCAGAGACGGGGCAGGTGTGGGCCAACGAGCACGGACCGCAGGGCGGCGACGAGTTGAACCTGGTTCGGCCCGGACTCAATTACGGTTGGCCGGTGGTCGGCTTCGGCGTCAACTACAACACCGGCCTCGCCATCCACTCGGGCACGCATCGCAAGGGGATGGAGCAACCCGCGCAGATCTGGGTGCCGTCGATCGGCATCTCGGGCATGATGATCTACACCGGCGACAAGTTCCCGCAGTGGCGCGGCAATTTCTTCATCGGTGGCATGGTCGGACAGCAGGTCGTTCGGATCACCACCGACGCGAAGGGCATGTTCACCAACCGCGAGCTACTGGCCACGAACCTCGGACGCATCCGCGACCTGCGGCAGGGCCTCGATGGTTACATCTACCTCGTCATCGATGATCGTGACGGGAAGCCCACGCCGGTCCTGCGGCTCGAGCCCGTGCAGCGGCAGACCTCGCTCGACGAATGAGTTGATAGCCGCGCCACGTCCCGGCGGCCCACAGCAGCGTCACGATCACCGCGGCGATGTACGGGTGCGCGCGTAACGCCGCACCCGCCGCGGTGCCACCGAGCAGCAGCGCCAACGCGCTGAGCGTGATGGGAAGATGACAGGGGCAGAAGACGAATGCCCCTATCATCCACGCCATGCCACGATTCTCCAGCTGCGCAGGGTCCGGCAGATAGCAGGCTTGTCCTGCGCCTTCGGTGGCGGTCTTCACGTCAGGCCTTCTTCCGCTTCACCACGACGAAGCCAACCGCCATTGCAGCCACGACACACAGACAGATCAGAATCATCGGGTCCATGATGCTCTCCTAGAAATCACGGCGCTCGAGCGTTTCCGCCGCGCTGTACAGGAGCGCCGATGCCAGTACAGCGGTGGTCAGGAATCCCATCCACGGCAGCGCACCCGTCCTGAAGTAGGTTTCGCCGCTCATCAGGCGGAACAGGCCGAGCTCCGGCGCCACGACCTGCACGAGCGCCGCCACGCAGGCCAGGACCACCGCGACGAGCAGCGGCCGCCAGATGTCGCCAAACATCGTCGACAGGAACGACGCCAGGCTGAAGAACAGCGCGCCCACGAAGAACAGGCAGAGGCCGTGCACGAGCGCATCGATGATGCTGAACTGCTGGCCCACCGCTGGCGCGAGCAGGGGAATCACCAGTGGCGGAATCATCGCGATGGCGAAGCACTGCGCGAGGCCGGTGGCGGTGCGGACGCCGAGCAGCTGCTTGCGCGTGATCGGCAACGACAGCGTGAACAGCGCCGAACCCTTCTTCGATTCTGAGAGCAGGCCGCCGCAGCCGAGCAGCACCGCGAACAGCACGCCCATCTGCGTCAGGTTGTCGCGGAATGCGGTGTACCAGATGAAGCCGCGGAACTCGCGCTGGACCGCGACGGCGTCGCGAATGGCGGCCCCCAGGGGAGAGTTGTCGGTGCCGGATAGAACCGACTCGGCCATCGGCATCATTCGTTGCACGACCACATATTCATAGACCTTGGCGCCGGCCATCACCGTGAGGATCAGCAATGCGGCGGCGAACCGCCACCGGGTTTCGAGCCATGCCTTGTGCCACAACATGATCAGTCCTCCGTGCGTACTGTTTCGAGGAAGATGTCCTTGAGCGTCACCGGTGTCACATCGATCGATGCTGGCGCGAGCGCCCGTGCCTCGGTCATCAACGGCTCGCGCTCGCGGGTCAGCACCGTGAGCACGCGGCCCTTGCGAGTGGTGCGGACCACGCCCGGGGATCGCAGCGGCGCGTCCGGCGCGTCGCCGTCGAAGACCATCTGCACGCGCTGATAGCGATCGCGCAGGTCGTCGAGCGCGCCAGACACCACCAGGCGGCCGCGATCGATGATCGCAATGTGATCCGCAATCTGATCCACTTCCGAAATCTGGTGGGAGCAGAAGAACACCGTCATCTCCTCTCCGGCCACGTGACCGACCAGCGCCTGCAACACGTCCTCGGCCATCGCCGGATCGAGGCCGGCGGTCGGCTCGTCGAGGATCAACAGATCCGCGCCGCGGCACAATGCCAGCAACAAGGCGAGCTTGGTGCGCATGCCGCGCGACAGGTCTTTGATGCCGCGGGTGAGCGGCAGGTCGAACGTCTGGCGGTACTTCTGCTCGAGATCGCGCCGCCACCGCGGGAAGAACGGGCGCGTGAAGTCGATGATCTCCGCCACCGTCATGTAGTCGTAGAGATCCTTCTCGTCGCTCACGAAGCCGACGCGGCGGCGGGCCTCGGCGTCGCCTGCCGGTGCGCCGAGCAGGCGCGCCTCGCCCTTGGTCGCCCGCGCCATGCCGAGCAGCACCTTGATTGCCGTCGTCTTGCCAGCGCCGTTCCTGCCCAGGAAGCCGCAGATCGATCCTGCCGGCACCTGGAGGTCGAGGCCGCGCAGCGCCTCGACATCGTCATAGCGCTTCCAGAGATCGACCGTGTGTATTGCGAGATGATCACTCACCGCGTTTACCCTCCGTAGCCTTGGCGAAGGAGGGACCTCCGCTTTGATTGGCCTTCAGCGCCTTTGCCGTCTGCGCCCCCGACAGTTCCGCCTCGAACAGCCGCCGGATGTCCTCGTCCGCGACGCCGCGGTCTCGTAGCTTCTCGACCGTGGCCGTGACGGCCGCCTGGGCGGTGCGCAGCTTCTCGGCGTCCTTCATCGATGGGGCGTTGTCGGAGATGAATGCGCCGGCGCCCTGCCGCAGTTCGATCACGCCGTCGTGCTCGAGCTCGCGGTAGGCCTTCGCGACCGTATTGGGATTGATGACCAGCTCTTCGGCCACCGGACGGATGCCCGGCAGCTGCTCGCCGGGCCGCAGCGCGCCGGTGGCAATGGCGTGCTTCACCTGCTCCATGAGCTGCAGGTAGATGGGCACGCCGCTGGACGGATTGGGTCGGAACAGCATCGAACTGTATTACTTAACTAATACAGTAATACTGTTCAATTAGTTCCGTCAACGAGGAAAAGGGAACCTGCTTCACTTTTCGCGCCGCGCAGGGCGAAATTTACGCGTATCGTAAGTGATTCGAGAAAGTGAAGCAGGTTCCCTTATCGGGAGAGGGGAGCCTTCGCGCGAAGTTCCTCGAACCAGTCCGTCACGGTGATGAAGGTCGTCGGCGTACCGCCCTTGGCGAGCCAGGCGACGCCGCGCGAGCCGTCGGCCGTGAAGTCGGTGACCTGCGCGTCGCTCATCGTGAAGAGCACGTTCGGCCGGCCCAGTTGCAGCGAAGGTGTGGTCTGCACCGACACGCTGGTGACGTTGAAATTTCCCGTCGCGCCGGTGTTCCAGTAGATCAATTCCTGTCCTTCTGCGGCCCATCGAACGAACTGCGCGCCGTCGAGCGACACGCGCTCGCGGCGTCCAGGTCCGGGGAACTCGTGCATGTAAATCTCGAAGCGGCCCGATTCGTCCGACGTGTAGGCGACCCAGCGCCCATCGGGCGAAATCGTGGCGGCGCCCTCCTGCCCTGGCGGCGATTCGTGCAGGGGCCTGGCAGCTTCCGTCGCCGGCGCGTCGATCTTGCGCACGTAGAGTCGGGCGCGATCGGTGAAGAGCATGGTTTGCCCGTCTGGAGAGATCGACACCGGAGTCGCACGCCCCTCGGTGGTGAACGCGAGCCGCGGCTTGGTGCTGCCGTCGGATTCCGTGACGTAGATGCCGTGCGTGTTGCCGATGGTGGCGCCGTAGATGATGCGGCTGCCGTCGAGCGTCCAGATCGGCGCGCGCACCTGGCCTTCGAACGTCATCCGCGTCGCGGTGCCGCGCTGCAACTCGAGCACGTAGATGTCGGGCCGATTGCTGCCGTCGATGATCAAGCCGACGGCGCGCGAGCCGTCGCGCGCGAGCCGCGGGTTGACGAGCTGAACGGAGGTCTGGGTCGGTTCCGTCTTGCCGGTGCGATCGATCCACGACAGCACGCGATCTTCGATGCCGGACGCGCGCGAATAGATCAGCAGGCCACTATCAGACACGGCGTAGTCCGCCATCCCGATCGGCCCGACGCCCGACACGCGCTCCACGACCGGCACTTCGCTGCCGAGCGTTTCGAGCCGCGCGAGGTCGAACGGGATCGCAAACAGCGTGCCTTCGCGGCCGTACAACAAGTGGCCGATGGTGGGCGCCAGGCCGCTGGCGACAAAGCGGCCATTGTCGCCGCCGTTGGCAATCTCCCGGTAACTGCCGTTCTCGAAGATGGCGAACCGCGGCGCGTCGCTGCCGCTCTTCCGGATCGTAAACAGGATCCGGTCGTGGGCGAGGAACTGCGGCCTGACGTGCGCCACTTCGTCCGCGCCCAGCGTGGTCACCGTCTGTGGCGGGCCGCCGGTTGCCACCACGCGCATGAGACCGGTGTTACCGCTGAAGACGATGGTGTTGTCGGCGCCCCATGCGGCGCCGTTCGAGAAATCGCCGTCGCACAGATCGACGTGGTCGCCGCCGGAGATCGATACTCGCCTCACGCGACCAGAACCTCGCGTGTACGCGATCGCGCGACCATCCGGCGAGAACACCGGAAACCGCCCATCGTCGGTTCCAGCGATGGGTTGTGGGTCGAGGCGATCGAGCGGGCGCAGCGCAACGTAGAAGCCATTGGGCCCGGACGCGGTGTATGCAAGCTGCGTCCCGTCAGGCGATACGGCCACGAATCCCGAGATCAGACCCAGCGCCGTTGCCGATCGCGTGACCGTGCGCGGCGTGTCCACGATCGGCGCGCTGGTAGTCCTGGTCACGCCCATCACCGCTGCCGCCACGAGCGCCGCGCCGGTGATTGCCCACGGAATGTAGCGTTGCCATGCCGGAACGGGCGCGAGGTTCGCCGGCTCCACGTCGTGTGCGCCGCCAAGGATTTCATCGATGATGAGGCGCGCGTCGCCGATGTCGCGCAGCCGCTGTTTCGGCTCACGAACCAGGCAGCGGCGAATGAGACGGCGGAGCCGTTCCGGTGTGTTGGCCGGCAGGTCGGCGAGATCGATCTGCCGCGTCAGCACCGCGGCCAGTGTTTCCGAGATGTCCTCGCCGTGGAACGCACCGCGCCCGGTGAGCATTTCGTAGAGGATGGCGCCGAACGCCCAGATGTCGCTGCGCTTGTCGACCGGCCGCCCCTTCGCCTGTTCCGGACTCATGTACGCGGGCGTGCCCATGATCACGCCCTCCTGCGTCATGACGTGCCCGCTCGAGCCGGGGCGAATGTGCGTGGGTGCCGTCAGCGGCGGCGCCGCCATCGTCGGCGAGTTGAAAATATCGCTGCTGCTGCCGGATGCGCTGCCGGTGTCGGGCGTCGTGTATTTCGCCAGCCCGAAGTCCAGCACCTTGACGACGCCGTCGTCGCGCACCTTGATGTTGGCCGGCTTGAGGTCGCGGTGTACGAGACCGGCTTCATGCGCGGTGTCGAGCGCGTCGGCCACCTGGCGCGCGATCGTCAGGGCCTCGGTCAGGGGCATCGGACCCGCACCAAACAGCTCTGCCAGGTTGCGTCCGGGCACCAGCTCCATCACGATGCACGGGCCCGCGGCGGCGTCCTCCTGGATGTCGTAGACCTGGGCAATGTGCGGATGGTTGAGCGCGGCGAGCACTTGCGCCTCGCGTGAGAATCGCAGGACGCGCTCGTGGGTGGCGCCGCCGCTGTCGAGCAGCACTTTCACCGCGACGTCCCGATTGAGCTTGCGATCGCGGGCGCGGTAGACCTCGCCCATCGCGCCGGAACCGAGGAGCTCGACGATCTCGTACGACCCGATCAGCGTTCCTGGTGCGAGCGGCATGCGGAGTTTACCTGGCCAGGACTCGTCCCGGCCGCTGGTGGGTCAGTTTACCGCCATCGACCACCGCCACGCCGTTGACCAGGACGTGCTCGATGCCTTCCGAATGCTGATGCGGATCGAAGAACGTCGCCTTGTCGCGAATGGTCGCGAGGTCGAAGACCACGATGTCGGCGGCAAAGCCCTCGCGAATCTGTCCGCGGTCCTCGAGGCTCATGATGCGAGCTGGCAGCGCCGTGGCCGCCCGGATCGCGTGCTCGAGCGAGATGGTGCCGCGGTCGAGCGCGTAGTGCCGGATCTTGCGAGTGAAGCTGCCATAGAAGCGCGCGTGCGTGGCCGGACCATCGGTGGGCATGGCGATCCCGCCATCAGTGGACGTCGCCACCCACGGCTGCTTCGCGATGTGCTCCATGTCGAACTCGGCCATCGAGAAGCCGCGCATCCGCGCCCCGCCGTTGCGATCGGGCAGGCCGTCCATCTGGATCTTGATTGCCGTCTCCACCGGATCGAGCTTCCACAGCCGCGCGATGTCGGCGAGCGACTTTCCGTAGAGTGACGTGTCGGTGAACTCGTAGACGGTGATGTTCGCGGCGCCGCCGCGACGCCGGATCTCGTGCGCGATGTCGGTGCGCACCAGTTTCGCGGTGGGCGGGTCGCCGAGCACACGCGTCAGCATCGCGGCGCGATTGGTCGGTGGCTGGTTCTGTCCGGGCGGCCGCGTCGCCCACGCGGGAATCAGCACGGTGTTGCCGTCGGTACCGCTCGTTGGATACGGATACTGATCGGCCCAGATGTCGACGCCGCGATCCCGTGCGCGTTGAATCAGCGTCACCGCTGCCGCGCTCGATCCCCAGTAATGCTCACCTTTGGCCTTGAGATGCGAGGCCACGACGCGGGCGCCGGTCTTCTCGCCAATCTCGATCGTCTCGCGCACGGCGTCGAGCAGCGAGGGCGCTGTCGGCCCGTCCTGGCTCGGCCAGTACCACATCGGGTCGCTGCCCTCGCTGCGCTCGTGCGAGATGTAGACGCCGTCGACGGCCGGCAGCTCGCGCGCAAGCTCGACCACTTCGTCGGTGGTGCTCCACCGCCCGGGTTCGTACTCGAGGCCCGCCGACATTCCGACCGCGCCCTCTTGCAGCGCCTGCTTCACCAGCGCGCGCATGCGCGCGATCTCGTCCGGCCGCGCCGGCCGCCGCACGTCGTCGCCCATCACCCGCCGCCGCACGGTGCCATGCCCGACGAGCAGCATCGCGTTGGTGCCGATGCCGTCTTTCGTCAACTGCGCGCGTTGATCGGCGAGGGGCCACGGTGATCGCCCGTCCTGGTTCACGACCACGGTAGTGATGCCCTGCGACACGAGGTTCGGCGCCGACTTCCGGATCGGATCGGGATCGCGAAATCCGCCGCGCGGACCCGAGCCATCGTCGGCATGTGAATGGATGTCGATGAACCCGGGGGTCACGTACTTGCCGCTGGCGTCGATGGTGCGTGTGGCGCGCGCGTTCGGTAACGCACCCACCGCGACGATACGGCCGGCGCTAATCGCGATGTCGGCAGGAAACCAGGGATTGCCGGTGCCGTCGAGCACCCGTCCGTTCCTGATCACGAGCTCGTACTGCTGAGCCGCCGGCTGCGCGCCGATCGCGGTGGCGATCGAAACGGTGACGATCAGGGCAAGACCGGCGGCAACAGCTTTCATGGCGGACATTCTAGTAGAGCCGGTCGCATTGCCGGCGCGGTAGGGCGGATAGGGCGGATTGGGGTCAGGTCAAGAAATTCGCCCCCCGCAAGGGATACTCAGGGACAGGTCGGCCTACGGGCGTGGTCGCGAGACACGTGTCGACATCGGTAAGCACTTGCGGTCGCATCGGAGTTCGCAGAGGAGCGGGACCCGTCCCCAATCATCCCTGAGACGGGGCGTAATTCTCGACCTGACCCCAACCATCCCGATCAGGAGGGTTTCTTGATTGGCAGACGCGCCGCCTTTGCGAGCGCGTAGACGAGCGACGCGATCACGACGCAAATCACGAACCCGAGCCACTCGAGTGAGGAGACGCCGGTGAGCAGCCAGAGGATCACCGCGCAGGCGAGCCATGGCACCATGCCGGCAGCGGGCACGCGGAACCCGTCCACCTTCGCGCTTCGCGCTTCCACCTTCGCGCTTTGCGCTTCGGTGGACAGGTCAGTGGACAGGCCTTCAACCACGCCACGCTGGCGCAGCTTCCACGCGGCGAGCGCGCAGCCGAAATACAGCGCCAGCGCGGAGACGTTGGCGAGAATCGCGAGCTGTTCGAACGTCCCGGTTGTCGCGAGGATCACCGTGATCAGCGACTGCGTGATGATCGCGGCGAGTGGGGTCCGGTACTGCGGATGCACGGCGGCCAGCGCCCGTGGCAGGAAGCCGTCACGGGCGAGGGCGAACAACATGCGCGGCATCGACAGTGTCATGCCACCGAGATATCCAAAGGTCGAGATCGCCGCGCCGGCCAGCAGCAGCGAGCGCGCCCAGCCGCCCATCGATGCTCCGGCGGCGTCGGCCAGCGGCGAGGCGGTGGCCCTGGGCAGCTCATCGCCGAGCACGCCTTGTGCCACCACCTGCAGCGCGATGTAGAGCAGGGTGATCGCGATCATCGCCAGCGCGATCGCGCGCGGCACCGTGCGCGCGGTGTCGCGCACTTCGCCGCTCGGCACGAGCGCGCATTCGATGCCGGCAAACGCGAAGATCAGCAGCAACGCCATCCGCGCCACGTCACTGAGCGG
>JALDXK010000213.1:0-8994 GCA_032155105.1 Acidobacteriota bacterium | reverse complement strand
ATGAAACTCGTCATCATCGGCGGCACCGGGCTCATCGGATCGAAGCTCGTGACCAAGCTGCGTGAACATGGCCACGACGCGGTGGCGGCAGCGCCGAACACCGGCGTCAACACGCTCACCGGTGAGGGACTCGCCGAAGTCCTTCAAGGCGCGTCCGTCGTCGTCGACGTGTCGAACTCCCCGTCGTTCGAGGACACGGCAGTCATGGAGTTCTTCACCACGTCCACGCGCAACCTGCTGATAGCAGCCGGCGCTGCCGGCGTGACACACTACGTGGCGCTCTCGGTCGTGGGAACCGAGCGGCTGACCGAGAGCGGCTACTTCCGCGCCAAGATCGCACAGGAGCAGCTGATTAAGGCCTCGTCGATCCCGTACTCGATTGTCCATGCCACGCAGTTCTTCGAGTTCGTCAAGAACATCGCTGCCGCCGCCACCGACGGCAACACCATTCGCCTGGCCCCGGTGTTCATCCAACCCATGGCCGCCGATGACGTGGCGAAAGCCGTCGGCAAGATCGCGGTGGGCACACCGGTGAACGGCATCGTGGAAGTCGCCGGCCCGGAGCAGTTTCGCCTCGACGAGCTCATTCGAGGAGGGCTCAAGGCCCGTCAGGATCCTCGCGAAGTGGTGGCGGACCCGCACTCACGTTACTTCGGCGCGATGCTCGGCGAACGCACGCTCGTGCCGGCCGACGGCGCGCGGCTCGGCGAGATCCGGTTCGAGGAGTGGCTCAGCCACCCGGCAGTTCGGTGAACCGTGATGGCAGCGGAACCGCTGGACCGGCGCTGAACGAAGTGATCCCTGATACCGTCATGCCCAATCAGACCTGCGCTCACGTCGAGGCGATCTCAACCGTCAAACAGCCGAAACGACCTGAATGCCAGGAGTGCGCGAAGATCGGCGGGACCTGGATGCATCTGCGGACCTGTCAGGAATGCGGCGGCACCCACTGTTGTGACAGCTCGCCGAACCGTCATGCCACCACGCACGCCCACGCGAACGGGCATCCGGTCATTGCGTCGGCCGAGCCCGGCGAGCGCTGGCTCTACTGCTATCCGGATGACCAGTTCTCGGAGTACTGAAGAGCGACTGACCTTTGCTGACGCGTTGCACAGATTGTCAGCGCATGCCTCGCGTCATTAGTTTGCTGGCTTCTCTGAGCCACAAGACCGAGCTCGCCACGGCGACGCACAACACCCAATCGCGGGTGGTCAGCCCTACCGTCCCGAACCCGCGCTGGAGGACCGGCATGTAGACGACCAACACCTGAAGGACGATCGACCCCGCGATCGCCGCCCACAACCAGCCGTTGGCGAACAGATGGACCAACGCACTGCGCTCGTCCGACCGCGCATTGAGGACGTTGAAAATCTGAAACAGCATCAGCGTCGTAAACGCCATCGTCTGCGCGTAGCGCAGATCACCGCTGCCCTCGACGAATCCGCCCGGCAGTGAGGCATCGAGCACGAAGAGCGTGCCCGCTGCCATGATCACACCGACCAGGGCAATGCCACGCCACATCCGCGGCGTAATGACGCCCTCGCTGGCCGCGCGCGGCGGCTGGTCCATCAGGCCGTCGTCAGCGGGATCGACCCCGAGCGCGAGCGCCGGTGGTCCGTCGGTGACGAGGTTGATCCACAAGATCTGGGTGGCCAGGAGCGGCAGCACCACGGCGTCGCCAGCAGCGTCAAGACCGATCTGCCGCGCCAGCAAGACGCCGAAGAACATCGTCATGACTTCGCCGATGTTCGACGACAAGAGGTAGCGCAGAAACTTGCGGATGTTCGCGAAGATGGCGCGGCCTTCTTCCACGGCCGCGACGATCGAAGCGAAGTTGTCATCGGCAAGGACCATGTCCGCGGCTTCCTTCGACACGTCGGTGCCGGTGATGCCCATGGCCACGCCGATATCCGCCTTCTTCAACGCCGGCGCGTCGTTGACGCCGTCGCCGGTCATCGCGACCACGGCGCCGTTGCGCCGCAGGGCGTCGATGATGCGCAGCTTATGCTCGGGATTCACGCGGGCATAGACCGATACGTCTGCCACTACGCGCGAGGCCGCCTCCGGCGTCAGCTGCTCGAGTTCCGCGCCGGTGATCGCCTTGTCATCCGTCGTGATACCAAGCTCCTGCGCGATCACCGACGCCGTGCGCGGATGATCGCCGGTAATCATCATCGGGCGGATGCCGGCGCGTCGCGCGCGCGCCACGGCCTCCTTCGCTTCTGGACGCGGCGGATCGATGATGCCGATGAGCCCCACGAACACGAGGTCCCGTTCGAGGCGTTCGTCCGGGTGCGCAGCGTGCGTGGCGAAGGCGTCGCCGGTCAACCAGAGTCCCGCGACCGCGAGTGTGCGCAGGGCCTGACCCGCCAGCGCTTCATTCGTTTCCAGGATTTCTGCGCGACGAGCGGCTGTCAGCGGTCGTCGCTCCTCGCCGACGAGCTCGAAGCTGCATCGTGTGAGAAGCACGTCTGGGGCACCCTTCGTAAAGACGATGCCGCGATCTTGCTGCTGCATGTCGCGATGAAGCGTGCTCATCAATTTGCGCTCGGAGGAGAACGGCACTTCGCCGATGCGCGGCAGGCGCGCGTCGAGCGCTTCGGCACTGAGACCTGCCTTTCGCGCGGCCACCAGCAGCGCGCCTTCGGTTGGATCACCCTGCACCGTCCACCGGCCATCGCGTTCCTGCACGCTGGCGTTGTTGGCTCGATCCGCAACGGTCAGCGCGCGCTCGAGCTCTACGCGGCGCGGCCCCTCGACGGCTCTCCCGTCCTCACACTGCACAGTCCCATGCGGGGCGTAGCCAGACCCCTCGAATCTGACCCGTGCGCTCGCGGTGACGACCACGCGCACGGTCATTTCGTTCTTGGTCAGCGTGCCGGTCTTGTCTGAGGCAATGACGCTGGCCGAGCCCAATGTTTCAACGGCAGCGAGGTGCCGCACGATGGCATGCCGTCGCGCCATGCGTTGCACGCCAATGGACAATACCGCGGTCACCACCGCCGGCAGCCCTTCAGGCACGGCGGCAACGGCCAGCGCCACACCGAGAATCAGCACCTCGAAGAGTGCGGCCCCTCGCACGTCCTCGACGAGGACGATGGTCACGATCATCACGATCGCAATGGCAATGACGACGAATCCCAGGATCTTGCCGGTGCGATCGAGCTCGCGCTGCAACGGCGTTGATTCGTCAGGCGTCTCTTTGAGCAGCCCGGCGATGCGACCCATCTCGGTCCGCATGCCGGTTGCCGTGACCACCGCCTTGCCATGTCCGTATGTCGCGGCCGTGCCGCTGAAGACCATGTTGTGGCGATCGCCAAGCGGCGCGTCCGCGGTGATCGGTGCCGTGTCTTTGATGACCGGAAGACTTTCACCGGTCAACGCCGCCTCCGCGGACTGCAGTGCGGCCGATTCGATCAGCCGCCCGTCGGCGGGAATCGTGTCGCCTTCCTCGATGAGGAAGACGTCGCCGGCAACCATCTCGGCAGCCGGCATCCGGCGGCGCTCGCCGTCGCGAATCACCGTCGCATCCGCGGCGGACATCGCGCGAAGCGCGGCCACGGCTGATTCCGCGCGCGTCTCCTGGACATAGCCCATCGTCGCGTTCAGCACAACGACCGCGAGAATCGCGATGCCTTCGTACGGCAGGCCCGCATCGCGCTCGACCATCCACAGCGCGACTGAAATCGCGGTGGCCACGAGCAGCAGCAGGACGAGCACATTCTGGAACTGTTTGAGAAATCTTCGCCACGCCGGGACCGGTGGCTCGGCCGTCAGCTCATTGCGGCCATCACGCTCGAGTCGCCCGCGCGCGTCTGCCTCCGTGAGCCCGCGCCGCGCGTCGGCGCCAAGTGCGGCCACCGCATCCTCAATCTGCTGGCGGTACGCGAGACTGACGGTCGACGCTTCGCTCACGGCACTCGCCATAATGCCTTCTCCGAGCGATCCAGACAACGGTGCCCCCACTCGATCTACGTTCTCAGGGGCATGCCCTCAGGAAGCGATCGTCGAGTTGAAGCTCGGAGCCGCGCTTCACCGAGCTCGTCAGGCGCGTCGGCTTGCCTCCGTTGTAAGCCCGCAGCGGCGCTCAGCTAAAGCGTCACTCTGAGCGGAGGGCCCTCACCGGATCGACTCGACTCGCTCGGACCGCTGGAATCATCGTCGCTGCCATCGTCACGGCCGCCACGATGGCGCCGGCGCTGATCAGGACGAGCGGATCGGCGGCCCGCATCGCATAGAGATAACTCGCCACGACGCGGCCGCCGGCGTATGCGGCCGCAAGGCCGATCACCACACCGACGAGCGCGAGCCGCTGTCCTGTGCTGAGCAGCATCCTGAACACCTGTCCCGAAGGCGCCCCCAATGCGATGCGCGTCGCCAGCTCGGTTCGGCGCTGTTCAACGGCGTATGCGATGACACCGTAGATGCCGATCGCTGCCAGCGCGAGCGCCATCGCTCCAAAGACGAGCATCAACGTCATTCCCAACTCCTGACGCTGCGTCGTCCTCCTGATGATGTCGGTCGCGGGTGTGAACTTGACGACCAGCTGCGGATCGAATCGGCTCAGCGCGGTGCGAAGCGGATCGATGGCTGCGGACGCATTTCCGCCCGATGGGGCGACAATGACAGATGCGCGGAGTAACGCGAAGCCGCCCTGCTGTGCCGCCGGCAAATAGTAGGTCGACTCATCCGGTTGGGCGAGCGATCTGAACCGCACGTCGTCGACCACGCCGACGATGCGCGTGACGTTCTTGCGGTCGACCTGCGGATAGCCGTAGAAGAAGGCTCCGGTGAGCGGATCGCGGTCGGGAAAATACTGCCGAACGAATGCGCGGTTCACGAGGGCGACTCGCTCTGAGCTCTGCCGATCGTCGTCCGTGAACGTCCGGCCGGAGACCAGCTTGATGCCCAGCGCTTCGACATAGCCGGGCGTGGCAAAGCGCACCTGGGCGCCGCGAATCTTGTTCGGATCCACCACCTCGCCTTGCAGTTCGACGTTGAGGGCATTGACCGGATCGCCGCGCAACGGGAAGCTGGCACCGGCGCCGACCTTTGCATCGGGGACCGCTTCGCGTATGCGGCTGAAGAGCTCGGCGCTGTAGGCGAAGGCGGCCGTCGGTTCGGTAAACGTTTTTGTCGTCCGGACGTCGACGACCAGCCGCCCATCGGCGACGAAGCCGGGATCGATCGCTCGCAGCCGCGAAAAGCTCTGCACCAGCCAACCGGCTCCCGCGACGAGGGCGATCGCCAGCGCGATCTCGGCGACGATCAAGCTCGACATCACGCGCGATGTGGCGACGCCAGACGAGGTATTGCGCGTGCTTTCGTTGAGGAGCGTACGCACATCGGCGCGCGACAAGCGCCAGGCCGGCATGATCCCCATGATCACACCGCTGATCGTCAGTACCGCCAGGCCAAACAGCAGAACGGTTGTGTCGAGCGGAACTGATTCGAGGCGCGGCAGTGTTGACCCGCCGAGCGCAAGCAGCAGGCGCACCGCAAGCGCGGCGAGAGCGAAGCCGAGCACCGCGCCGCCGGCGGCAAGCACCATGGACTCGGTGAGCAACTGCCGAACGATGCGACCTTGACCCGCGCCGAGCGCGCTGCGCAGCGCCATTTCGCGCGTGCGGCCAACACCACGAGCCAGCAGCAGGTTCGTCACGTTGACGCACGCCAACGCCAGCAACAATCCGGTCGCGCCGAGCGCGATCAGGAGCACGGGGCCGAGGTCGCCGACGAGCGACGTGACGAGCGGTTTCATGATCCACTCACGTCCCTCGGCGCTGGGCACGGTCTTGCCGAGCTGCTTCATGGCGGCGTTGCCGTCGGCGAACAACTGCTCGATGGTGGCTCCCGGCTTCAACCGTGCCACAACGCTGATCACGTGCGGCACATCGGTCGGCGAGCTGCGGCCGTTGAACCAGAAGTCCACGTTGTGCGGCAGATCGGCGAGCGGCGACGCAACGCCAACAATGGTGATGCTCACCGGCAATTCGGCGAACTTGATCGCCTTGCCCACCATCGCCGGATCGCTTCCGAACAACCGCACCCAGGCGGCGTGCGAGATGACGAGCAGGAACGGCGCGTCCCGTCCGGCCGGGACGAGCTCGTCGTGCATGAACGCGCGGCCGGCGGTCATCGGCAGGCCGAGCAGATCGAAGAACCCTTCGGTGGTACCCGACAGCATCACGCTGACCGGCGTGCCGTCGGTGCGCATCATTGAGGCCTCAAATGGGGTGAAGTAGCCGGCGGCGCGCTCGACGAGCGCCGGCATCTTCTTCAGGAGCTCGAGTTCGGCTGCTGACACCAGGCCAGTCGTGACGCGGCCGTCAACGAGCCGCGTGCGCACGTCGACCAGTTCGTCCGATCGCGGGTACGGCAGCGGGCGCAACAACGTCGCGTTGACGGTGCTGAAGATCGCGGTGGTCGCGGCGACGCCGAGGGCGAGGGTCATGAGCGCGACGGCGGTGAAACTCGGCGCCCTGATCAGACCGCGCAGCGCATACCGGAGGTCTTGCCATGCCGATTCGAACCAGCCGCTCGCCGCCATGCCGTCGGTCCCCTTCACGTGTCAGCAATAGACACCGAAACGCCTGCTTTGTTGCAATGGGCTGTCACGGCCAGGGGCCCGAGCGGCCTGATCCTTAGATTTGGATGCGCAGCGCCGCAGTACCTACCTGAATCTCATCGCCGGACCGTAACGTCATCCCGACTGGATCATGTGGCTTGACTTCGAAGAGGGCGCCGTCGCGCATGACCCTCGTCCCGTTGTGACTGCCATCGTCAAACACCCGATACTCGCGGCGCGTGGTGTCGTATCGGATCGAGGCGTGGGCACGACCGACGGTGCGGGTGTGATCGTCGCCGTCTTCCAGGAACACCACCTGGTTCGTGCGTGGACGGCCGAGGCCATCAACCGGTTGCGCGCTGCGCCCGATGCGGATGTGCGATTCGGCGAACGTGTACGACGCATGCGTCGCCTGGCCGCGTGCAATCGTGATCCGCAGGCGTGCCGGTTCGTTGGCCGCGGCACTTGCCATGTCGGCTTGCCCCGAGCGAAGTCGAGGGGGCGTGGCGCGCTGATCGTAGCTGAAGGCCAGTCGCTGCTGGGGCGCCCACGCGGCCGGCGGCCGTGTGATGTAGCGTGTGTCGACCGCAAAGCCGGCCGGAATCACACAGCGTATTTCAGTCAGCCGGCCCACGACCGATTCCTGCAGACCAGCGAGCGCGGCCTGGAGACGCGCTCGCGACGGCCGGTCCGCGGCGAGCATGGTGACGGAAACACGGTTGTAAGGCAGCACGCGGCGGCCGGCGCCAGCTGGCTCGACGCGTTGCTCGATGTCCTCGATGATCGCTTCCCGGACCTCGAGCGGTGCGGCCTCTCGGTCAAGCGGCGGATCAAACCACTGTTGCACGCGCCGTACGGCGGCGCGCAGGGTGTCGTCGACGCGGGTGAACAACTCGTTCATTGAATCAGTCCAAAGGCGCGCGCGGCGCTGACGATGTCTCCGGCCACCGGTGCCGCCACTCGCGCACCGTAGCCCGCGTGTTCGACGATCACGGCAAAGGCAATGCGCTCCACCCCACCGCGCACAGTCCGCGCGCCTGGGCCCCCGGGCTCCACCCCGGGTGTGCCGCTGAACGGAGCGAAGCCGACGAACCACGAGTGAGACCGCTGTCCATCGACCTCCGCGGTGCCGGTCTTGCCGGCAATGGCGATCGGATGGTCCGCAAGCACGCGACCGGTGCCGCTGGTCACGACCTGGCGCATGGCGGTTCGGATCTGCGTTGCGCCCTGCGCGGTAACCCACTGCGTGGCCGAGGCACGCGCCGGGCGATCGAGCGTCACGCGCACCTCTCGCAGCATGCCGCTCTCGGCCAGCGCACCCGCCACGCCGGCCATGCGCAGCGGTGACGCCAACACATCGCCCTGGCCGTAGCCTGCGTACGGCAGCGAACGTCGGAGGTTGTCGGCGGCCGGTGGCCGCGCCACCGCGATCTGCGCTTCAGACGCCACCTCGCTCAGCACGAGCGGCCCGATCAAGTTCGCGAGATTCGAGAAGTACGCGTTACACGACACCACGAGCGCGCGATCCAGGTCGAGCGTGCCATGCGGGGTGTGATCCAGCGGATCGTCACGCACCGGCCTGGATGCGCCCCGAACCCGTCCACCGACGCGACCATCGGCGAGACGGATGCACTGATAGCGAGAATGCCGGACCGCGGATTCGAGGCGCAACGCCGCAACTGCAGTGACCAGCTTGAACGTCGACCCCGGTGGGTATAGGCCGTAACGTGCGCGATCGAGCAGGGTGTCCGGCGCCATCGTCCGTTCACCGGCGAGCTCGACCGCGTCTGGCCACGGATAACTCGCTGCCGCCAACAAACCGCCGGTCGCCGGATCGATCACGACTGCGGCCCCGCGCCCAGGATGCGCGCGCCCCGCGTGATCGCGCAGCGCTCGCGCCGTGCGCACTTGCAGCCCTGCGTCGATCGTCAACCGAACGCTGCGTGCACGCTCCAGGATGCGGCGGACGTCGGCGTGTGTCGGACGGCTCTTGTGCCGCACCAGCGGCAGCAGTTCCGAATAATCGCGGCGGATCACCGCGTGCGTCGTGCCCGTGCGCCGGTTCACGACTTCGACGGTTTGTGCCCGATCGTCGAAGCCCCTCAAGCGCGCGTCGAAGTCCCGCTCGACATACGAGGTGTTGCGCGCGGCCCAGTTGGTTTGCCGCGTCGCGTCGCCGAGCAGTTGGAAGGCCAGGCCACCCAGCGGGTAGCAGCGCCCTTCGACCCTGCTCAGGGCAGCCCCGAGCGAAGTCGAGGGGCGCCCGCCGCCGCTCGGACACGTGTGCGGCAGTTCGAGGCCAAGCTTCTTGTACTGCGGCACAAACCTCTCGATCTCGCTGGGCCTGCTGGTAGCAAGCGGCACACCATCCCGGTCGAAAATCGTGCCTCTCACGATCGATCGAGCAGCGCTGATGAGCCGCGGGG
>JALDXK010000212.1:0-9116 GCA_032155105.1 Acidobacteriota bacterium | reverse complement strand
GGCCCAGGCAGTGGTCGGGCCGTTGATGCGATGCGTTGACGTGGTCATCGCGAATGAAGAAGATCTGCAGGCCGTGCTCGGCATCGAGGTCGAGCACACCAACGTCACGTCCGGGGCGCTCGACGTGCGCGCCTTTCAGCGCGCGTGCGAGCGTGTGTCCACGCAGTTTGGAACGTCACGGGTCGCGGTGACGCTCCGCGAAAGCACCTCGGCGAGCGACAACGGGTGGAGCGCGGTGTTGTACGACGCCTCCACCAGCACCTTCCTTCAGAGCCAGCGCTACAGCGTGCGCCTGGTTGATCGGATTGGCGGCGGCGACAGCTTCGCTGCAGGGCTGATTCACGGGTTCGTGAGCGGGCGCGATCTGGAAGCCACGCTGCAATTCGCAGTGGCGGCCAGCGCGTTGAAGCAGACCATTCCGGGTGATTTCAACCAGGTGTCGGTATCTGACGTTGAGCGTCTCGTCGCCGGAGACGCCAGCGGCAGGGTGCAGCGATGAATTGTAGGGTTGGGCCGCGACGTGTGCGGTCAGGAGGAGTAGGCGTCATGAAGTCAGTGCTTGTAAGAATCGGCGTCGTCGGTGCCGCTGTGCTCCTGGCTGGTACCGTGTCCGCGCAGGATTACCGCGCGCGTTTACAGGGGCTGATCGTGGATGAGAGCAGGGGCGCGCTGCCCGGTGTGAACGTCACGCTCCTCAACGACAGCACCGGTGTGTCGTCGAGCCGCGTGACCGACGGGGAGGGCCGTTACCGGTTTGACTTCGTCGATCCGGGCGGCTACACCGTGACGGCGGAGCTGCAGGGCTTCCGCACCTCGACACAGAAGGCGGTGCGCGTCGCACAGCGCGGTGACGTGACCGTGGACCTGGTGATGGGTGTGGCCACCGTGGCCGAGACCATCACGGTACAGGCCTCGTCCGTGCTGGTGCAGTTCAACTCGAGCAGCTCGGACCTGACCCTCGAGCGGCAGCTCGTCGACCAGGTGCCGATCAGCGGCCGCAATCCCTACAACCTGGCCAACCTCGATCCGTCGATCGTCAATACGCCAGGCACCACCGCGGCGGAGAACCGGCCCTACCACCACGCCTACGCCAACGACTACGACGCCGGCGGCGGCACGCGCCGTGCCAACGCGGTGCTGCTCGATGGCGTGCCGCTGAGCGCGAGCTACAAGACGTCGTACACGCCGTCGATGGATGCGGTGGAGGAGATCACCGTCTCCAAGAACAGCGTCGACGCCGAGAACGGCAACAGCCTTGGCGGCCTGATCAGCCTGAACATGAAGTCGGGCACCAACACGCTGCACGGTTCGGCCTACCTGTTCGGGCGCGATCCGAGCATGAACTCGATCAGCGACCCGACGATCCGCATCACGCCGGGGCAGGACACCTCGGCCCTGCGCGGCACCAAGCTGCGGATGTACGGCGCCACCGCCGGCCTGCCGATCGTGAGGAACAAGATCTTCAGCTTCACGGCCTTCGAGCAGTGGAACGATCAGCGTCCGCTGACCATTGTGCGCACCGTGCCGACCGAGGCGGAGCGCCGCGGCGACTTCAGCCAGTCGGTGCTCAACGGCCGGGTGCGGAACATCTTCAATCCCTACACCTCGACGCTCGACGCCGCCGGCCGTGTGGTGCGCTCGCCGTTTGCGGGCAACGTCATCCCCGACTCGATGATCGATCCGGTGGCGCGCAAGATGCTCGCCGACATTCCGCTGCCGAACCTGTCGGGCAACGTCGACAACTGGCAGGGCAGTGTCTACGAGGACGTGAACTACTGGAACTTCTCGCAGCGGCTCGATCTGAACTTCAGCGACACGTTCAAGATGTTCGCGCGCTACGGTCAGTTCAAGGCCGACCTCTACCAGCAGAACCCGACCGAGGCCGGCTTCTTCCCGCTGTCGGGCAGCAACCGCGACGGCATGAGCTCGGCGGCCGACGCCGTGTGGATCCTGTCGAACAAGATGACCCTCAACGTCCGCGGCAGCTACTACAACATGATCGACGAGTTCTACAACCCGTCGCTCGAGCTCGGCGCCGCCGGCCTGCAGGACTACTGGTCCAACCCGTGGTACTCGTCGCTCTACAACAGCGGCTATGTCTACTATCCGGCGCTCGACGTCACCACGGGCACCGGCACGGCGACCACCAACCGTCTTGGCCGGCAGGGCCGTGAGTGGTACCAGCATCCCGATGCGTGGACCGCGTCGGCACGCATGAACTACTACTGGGGCAACCACAACATGAAGTGGGGCGGCGAGATGCGCTCGTACTTCGGTGAGGCGGCGCGCTTCGAGCCCATCAACCTGGTCTTCAACTCGACGTTGACGGCCAACAGCTCCGACACGCCTGACGTCACCGGCTCCGGCAACCAGTGGGCCACGTTCATGCTTGGCGCGCTCGACTCACAGACATCGGCGCGACTCGTGCCGCTGCAGGAACCGGACCTCAAGAGCTACGCCGGGTACGTCCAGGACGATTGGAGTGTCAACGATCGGCTGACGCTGAACGTCGGCGTGCGTTGGGAGTTCGAGCCCGGCGCCACCGATCCGCTCAACCGACTGTCGCAGCGGCTCGACCTGACGTCGCCGATCCCGGAGATGCAGGCCACGCCGCCGGTCATGCCGTCGCAGGCCACGCAGCTGATGGGGTCGAAGGGCTATGCCCACACCTACAACGGCGAGTGGGTGTTCGTCGACGAGAACAACCCGTACGTGTGGAACACGTCGGCGCTGAACTTCATGCCCCGTCTTGGTGCCGCCTATCGCCTCGACGACAAGTCGGTGATGCGCGCCGGCTATGCCCGCTTCCTGATGCCGATCACCAACGTGCGCGACACGCTTGGTGACTTCGTCAACCAGTACACCGGCTACGCGCAGAACACGACTACGCTGGGGCTATTCAACGGCGTGCCGCAGCAGCGCCTGGCCGACCCGTACCCGACGAACAACCCGGTGATCGAGCCCTACGGCCAGGCCTACGGCCGCTATACCGGGCTCGGTGGCGCCGTCAGCCTCGATCAGTACAACCTGCGCCCGCAGGTCAACGATCGCATCAACATCTCGTATCAGCGCGAGGTGTGGCTGAAGACGATCGTCGAGGCGAGCTACTTCCTCAACCTCGGCACGCGGGTGCCGTACGACATCAACGTCAACATGATGGATCCGGCGTTCCGCTACGAGCAGAAGACCGCCCTCAATGCGCAGGTCGCCAATCCGTTCTTCGGCTATCTCACGCCCGACAAGTTCCCGGGCGCGCTGCGCAATAACCGCACCGTGACGCTGGGCAGCCTGCTGGTGCCGTATCCGCAGTACGGCGCCATCAACCAGACCAACACGAACGGCAAGAAGCTCAACACGCACACGCTCGAGTTGCGCGGCCAGCGGCCCTTCGCCAACGGCTTCAGCGTCCTCGCCGCCTATGCCTACAACCGCGAGCGCATCCAGCAGTGGTACGACGACCTCGCCAACTACGAGGTGTTGACGAGCGGCGGCGAACAAGGCTGGGAATGGCGGCCGACCGATACGCCGGTGCACCGTCTCACGACCGCATTGACGTGGCAGATTCCAGTGGGCCGAGGCCGCGCGGTCGGGACGGACTGGAATGCCGCAGTCGACGCGGTGCTCGGCGGCTGGCAGTACACCGCGGCAGGCCGCTTCTACTCGGGCCGCCCGGTGTTCTTCACCACCAGCTACGTCGTATCGGGCAATCCCAAGCTGGAATCGCCGACGCGCGATCGCTGGTTCGACACCAGCATGTTCTCGGTGCAGGATTCGTTCACCGCGCGCAGCAACCCGCACGTCTACGACGGGCTCAACGGCCCGGCGGCGGCCTTCACCGACATGACGTTGACCAAGTCGTTCAACATGTCCTCGAAGTACCGCCTCGAGGCGCGTCTCGAGGCCTACAACGTCTTCAACATGATCGTGTGGGATCAGCCGGAAATCAACCTCGCGAACGCGAATTTCGGTAAGGTCACCCGCAAGCGCGTCGACAGCAACGGGCGCGAGATCCAAATCGGTCTCCGTTTCGTGTTCTGACGAGGACACGGAGGAGTACGGAGGGCACGGAGGACATATGGCTGCGATCCGCCGCCGTGCGATGTTGCAAGTGCTCGTGGGGTTCCCCGCGTTGGGGAGCCTCACGCGCGCTCAAGTCGCCGAGCCCTCGATCGTTGAGACGCGAGGGGGCAAGTGGCGAGGTCGCTATGAAGCCGGGACGCACATCTTCAAGGGCATCCGCTACGGCGACGACACTCGCGCGCGACGCTTCCTTCCGCCGGTCGCTCCGCAGCCATGGACCGGTGTCCGCGATGCGTTGGAATTCGGGCCGATTGCGCCGCAGACATCATCAGGCGGCAGGCCGATCAGCGAGGACTGCCTGCACCTGAACGTCTGGACACCGGCGCTTCGCGAGGGCAGGCGCCCGGTCATGGTGTGGTTCCACGGCGGTGCGTATTCCAGCGGCACCAGTAACGAGCGCGAAACCGATGGCGCGCGGCTCAGCCGGCGCGGCGATGTCGTGGTGGTCACCGTCAATCATCGACTCAATGCCTTCGGCTATTTGTACCTGGCGGAGTTTGGGGGGCCTGACCTCGCCGACTCGGGGAATCTCGGACAGCTCGATCTGATCCTCGCCCTCGAATGGGTACGCGACAACATCGCGGCGTTCGGCGGGGACGCGCGCAACGTGACGATCTTTGGACATTCCGGCGGCGGCGCGAAGGCAGCCACGCTGATGGCGATGCCGAAGGCCCGTGGCCTGTTTCACCGCGTCAGCACGCACAGCGGTCAGCAGGTCACCGCGAGCCGCACCACCACGGCGTCCGCGAACGCGCGCAGCCTGATCACTGCGCTCGGGCTCGACCCGGCGCATGCCGTGAATCGCCTGCGCGAGTTGCCGATGGAGCAGCTGGTGAAAGTCAGCCGCGCGCCTGCCTATCTCGGCCCGGTGAAGGACGGCCGTTCCCTGCCTCGCGATCCGTTCGATCCAGACGCCCCGCCGCTGTCTGCCGACATCCCGATGATCCTCGGCAACACCAAGGGTGAAACGCGAACCTTGATCGGCCGCGGCGATCCAACGCTGTTCTCGCTCACCTGGGACACGCTACACGCGAAGCTCGAGGCGAATTCGCCCTTCATGGGCTCATTGAACCGGGCAGAGGTGATTGCCAAGTACCGCGAATGGCACCCGGACTATTCGCCGGCCGATGTCTTCTTCGCCGCGACGACCGATTCGCGGTCGTGGCGCGGCCAGGTGATCGAAGCCGATCGACGTGCCGCGCAGCCGGCCACCGCCGCGCCGACCTACGTGTTCCAGTTCGATTGGGCAACGCCGATCGATGGCGGCAAGTGGGGCGCCCATCACGGCCTCGACGTCCCGTTCATCTTCGACAACGTGGCGATCACGCCGCACCTGGTTGGATCCGGAGCAGAGCAGCAACAGTTGGCTTCGCGGATGAGCGACGCCTGGGTCGCGTTCGCGCGCACGGGCCGTCCGCACACGGCGTCGATTCCGGCATGGCCCGCATTCGATCTCCTGCGGCGCGCCACCATGGTGTTCGATCGCGACGTGCGCGTGGTGGATGATCCGCGCGGCAACGAGCGCAGGTTGTTCGGACAGGTTCCTTATGTGCAGCCAGGCACGTAATCTTGCGTTGATCATTGCGCTCGTAGGGGCGGGACTTCCACCTTCGCCCTTTGGGCTACGGTGGACAGGTCCACCTTCGCCCTTTGGGCTACGGTGGACAGGTCCACCTTCGCACGCCGCGCTACGGTGGACAGGTCAGACCCGCCCGCCTGAAGGCTGAAGGCGGGACTGAAGTCCCGCCTCTACGCAGTGCTCTCTAGTCCATCCCAAGGTGGTGGGCTGCGAAGGCCCACTGATCGGCGCGTTCGGCAATCAACCGATCGGTCGGTCGATAGCCATGCGAGCCGTGGACCTCGACGCGGATCAGCGTCGGCCGCTCGCAGCCCTGCGCGGCCTGCAGCGCCGCCGTGAACTTGAAGGAATGGCTCGGCACCACGCGGTCGTCGTGATCGGCCGTCGTCACGAGCGTGGCGGGGTAGCAGGTGCCTGGCAACAGTGTGTGCAACGGCGAGTACTTCATCAACACGGCCAGTTGCCTGGCATCAGACGCCGAGCCGTACTCGGTGGCCCATAGCTTGCCGCCGGTGAACTGGTCGTAGCGGAGCATGTCCATCACGCCCACCGCCGGCATCGCCACAGCAAATAATTCGGGGCGCTGGATCATCACGGCGCCCACCAGCAGGCCGCCGTTCGAGCCGCCCATCATGCCCAGCCGATCCGGCGAGGTGAAGCGCTCGCGCACCAGGTGTTCCGCGACGGCGATGAAATCATCGAAGACGTTCTGCTTGCGATCGAGGTGCCCGGCCTCATGCCACGCTTCGCCGTATTCGGCGCCGCCGCGCATGTTCACCGTCACGAAGATGCCGCCGCGCTCCAGCCACGCGGGCACGTCAGCGCGGTAGCCCGGCAACAGACTGATCGAGAAGCCGCCGTAGCCGTACATCACCGCGGGATTGCGGCCATCGCGCGGCAGGCCTTTCTTTGCGGAGAGAAAAAACGGCACGCGCGTGCCGTCGCCGGACGTGGCGAACATCGCGTGGGTTTCGAACTCGGCCGGATCGATCGGCGGGGTCGCCTGCTCGAACGCGATGCGGCCGCCGGTCTCGAGGTCGTATCGATGGACGGTGGCCGGCGACAGCGGCGAACTGAACACGCACCACGCCTCGTACAGGTCGGTGCGGCCATAGATGTCGGCGACCGAGCCCACGCCAGGCAGCACCAGATCGCCCAACGGATGGCCATCGAGCCCGAACAGCTGTAGCCGGCTCTGCACGTCGACGAGTTGGTGCACCACCACGCGGCCGCCCATCACCCGCGCGTGCTCGATGGGGTACGCCTGCTCGGCCACGACGACTTTCCATTCGGAGTGATGCGGATTCTCGAGGTCGACGGCGATCACGCGCCGGTTCGGCGCGTGCTGGTCGCTGCGGAGGTAGACCCGCGATCCGTAGTTGCCGATCGGCGAGAACTCGGCATCGACGGTTTCCACGATCGGCCGGATCGGCGCCGTGATCGTCGGCGTCGACGGGTGTTCCAGATCGATGAAGTGAAGCTGGTTGTGATTGTCGGCGCCGCGATGCGTCGTCAGGAACACGTAACGGCCATCGTCGCTCACGGTGGCGTTCACGATCCAGGTGGGGTGATCGGTGCGCTGATAGACGAGCACGTCCGCCGATTGGGGCGTGCCGAGGCGGTGGTAATACACCGCGTGGCCCGACAGCGCGGCTTCGAGCACCTTGTGTCGCGGCGGCTCGGGATAGCGGGAGTAGAAGAAGCCCTGCGAATCATGCGTCCACGACAGCTCCGAGAAGCGGACCCACGCGACGGCGTCGTCGAGATCCTCGCCGGTGCCGACGTTGCGGACGCGCACGGTCTCCCAATCCGCGCCGCCTGTCGCCATCGCGTAGGCGAGAAACGTCGCATCAGGTGATGGTACGAATTGGGAGACCGACGTGGTGCCATCGGGAGACAGCGCGTTGGGGTCGAGGACGAGCGCGGGCGGATCGAAGATGCCGGTGCGGACGTAGATGGGCGCCTGGCGCTGCAGCCCGGCGTTCTTCGCGTAGAACAGCCGTCCGTTCTCGATCGCCGGCAGGCTGACGCGAGGGTAGTCCCACAGCGTAGTCAGGCGGCGGCGAAAATGATCGCGCAGCGGACGTGATTCGAGGTGCGCGTGGGTGACGGCGTTCTGCGCCGCCACCCATTCAGCGACGTCGGCAGAATCGAGGTCTTCCAGCCACCGGTACGGATCCGGCACGCGGACGGAGCCGTAGTGATCGACGACGTCCCCCGTCCTCGACGGCGGATATGGCATCGATTACTTGGCTCGCGCGAGGTCCACGACCGCGTCCCAGTTGAAGCGGACGAAACGGAACAACTCGCTTTCGAGGATGCGCTCCTGGTCGCTGTGCGCCCCGAATCCCTTCGGCCCGTCTTCACTGTCGGTGGCCGGCCCGATGCCGTAGCACTGGATGCCCTTGCGGCGCAGGAACGCCATGTCGGTGGCGCCAGTGCTCATCGTCGGCAGCGTCACAGTCTTGTAATGCTTGGTGATGTTGGATTCGAGCGCCTTGAAGGCCTCGGAGTCGAGCTTCATCGGCGGCGTCGGCGGCCGCGTGTCGCGGGGACCGTAGCTGACGTCGACCTGTGGATCGTTCACCGCCTGCTTCACCATCTCGAGAAACTTCGCGGCGTCCTCATCCGGCGCCAGCCGCGTATCGATGGTCGCCGTGCCTTCAGACGGGATCACGTTGGTGCGATACCCGCCGGCGATCACCGTTGGCGAGAGCGACGTGCGCAGCATCGACCAGTGACGCGGTTCGTTCTTCCGCATGTACGCATCGGCCGGACCGGAGATCTTCGGATCGGGGCTGAGCAGCGCGCGGTAGCGCGCAGCATCTTCGGGCGACGACACCGTCGCGAGCCGCTTGAAATACGCCGCCGTGGTTTCGTTGAGGCGCATTGGCGGCGTCCACAGGGCAATCTTGCCAACGGCCTCGCCGAGGTGCGCGAGCGCGTTGGTTTCGAGCGGCACCGAGCCGTGGCCGGCCACGCCGCGCGCGGTCACCGCGATCGCGCGGGGAATCTTCTCGACGGTCTGCACCGACGCGAACTTCACCTCGCCGCCCGTGCGCGTCACGCTGCCGCCTTCGGCATAACAGAACTCCGCGTCGATGACGTTGAAGTGCTCGTTGGCCATGAACTGGATGCCCAGGCTCGAGCTGCCCTCTTCGCCCGCTTCCATCAGGAAGATGACGTCGCGATCGAGCGGCACGTTGAGCCGCTTGAGCATCAGCATCACCATCAGCGAGCTGACCACGTTGTCCTTGTCGTCGACGGTGCCGCGGCCGTAGACGTAGCCGCCATCGCGTACCGCGCCGAACGGCGGATGCGTCCACTTCTTCGGGTCGACGTTCACCGTATCGGTGTGCGCCATGATGAGAAGCGGACGCCGCGTGCCCTTTCCCTTGAGGCGGGCAACCAGATTGGGACGGTTCGCTTCGACCGAGTAGATCTGCGTCGGGATGCC
>JALDXK010000211.1:0-9121 GCA_032155105.1 Acidobacteriota bacterium | reverse complement strand
CGATGCGCTAACGTCCGGCCTTCGGCTGGCCGTCAGCTTACTCAGGACATTCGACCTGTCAGATGGCTTGCCATGAGCGAACCTTCGGCTTGCCGTAGGCAAGCTGAAGGTGAGTCGAATGGTACCGCTACGGGGATTCGAACCCCGGTATCCTGACTGAGAATCAGGTGTCCTGACCCCTAGACGATAGCGGCACGTCGGGCCTGCGAATTTCCTATTGTATAGTCCGGTCTCCGCCTCGGCAAGCCGTGGGCCCGGTCCATAATGATCTGATGATCTTTGTCCGCTTTTTCGCCCCTGCTCTCGTTCTCGCGGCTTCCTTCGCGTGTGGAGGGGGATCCGCCCCCACCCCGTCGGTTCCGACCGGACCGGCGGTTGATCCCGCCACCGCGGGATCCGTGACGGTGGCGGTGACGTTCGAAGGGGCCGTGCCGCCGCCCCAGATGATGCGGCTCGAGGGCGACCCGAAGTGCGTGAGCGAGAACGGCAGCCCGGAACGCGCGGACGAATCGCTGGTGGTCGGCCCCGGCCAGGCGCTGCAGAACGTGTTCGTGTACGTGAAAGACGGACTCGGCGCGTATGGTTTTCCGGTGCCCACCGAACCCGTGCTGCTCGACCAG
The DNA here is from genome assembly GCA_032155105.1 of Acidobacteriota bacterium. Taxonomy (GTDB): domain Bacteria; phylum Acidobacteriota; class Vicinamibacteria; order Vicinamibacterales; family UBA2999; genus 12-FULL-67-14b. Next base: position 8,501 of record JALDXK010000211.1, on the reverse strand, counting down.
GACAAGTGCCGCTACACGCCCCGCGTGCTCGGCGTGCGCGTGGGCCAGCCGCTCTCGATTCGCAACAGCGATCCACTGCTGCACAACGTGCGCGCCAACGGCACCATCAACCAGCCCTTCAACATGTCGACGCCGCTTGAAGGCGTGAGCTTCACGCGCACCTTCGCGACCAGGGAAGTCATGGTGCCGTTCAAGTGCGACGTGCACGCGTGGATGTCGGCGTATGTCGGTGTGCTCGATCATCCGTACTTCGGCACCACCGCGCCTGACGGCAAGGTCGTGCTCGGCAACCTGCCCCCGGGGACCTACACCATCGAAGCGTGGCACGAGACGCTCGGCGCGAAGACGCAGCAGGTCACCATCGCCGCCAAAGACTCGAAGGATGTTGCCTTCACCTTCGCGCGCTGAGCCCGCCGCCACGGCGCGCGTGAAGTCGTCGACCCGGTTCGGCGACTACGTCACGCTGACCAAGCCGCGCCTGAACTTCCTCGTCCTGCTGACGGTGGCGGCGGCGTATTCGCTGGGCGCGCCGCCCCAGGCGACGTTGATCGATCTGGCGCACACGCTGCTCGGCACGTTCCTCGTCGCCGGCGGCGCCGCCGCGCTCAACCAGGTGTGGGAGCGCTCCACGGATCGGCTGATGCGGCGCACCGCGCAGCGGCCGATGGCGGATCAGCGGTTGAGCGTGGCCCAGGGCGCGGCGTTCGGCCTGCTGCTGACGGCCGTCGGCGTCGCGGAGCTCGCCTATTTCGTGAATCCGCTCGCTGCGGCCGTGGCGCTGTCCACCACCGCGAGTTACGTGCTGTTCTACACGCCACTCAAGACGCGGACGTCGCTCTCGACGCTCGCCGGCGCGCTGCCGGGGGCGCTGCCCGCGGTGATCGGCTGGGCCGCCGCCACCAACACGCTGTCTGTCGAAGCGTGGGTGCTCTTCGGGATCGTGTTCATGTGGCAGATGCCGCACTTCCTCGCCATCGCGTGGATCTACCGCGACGAGTACGCGCGCGCGGGGATGCCGCTCCTGCCGGTGATCGAGCCCGACGGCCGCTCGACGGGACGCCAGGCCGTGCTCTACACGGCGGTGCTGATTCCGATGAGCATGCTACCCACCGGCGTGGGCCTCGCCACGACGTGGTACCTCGTCGGCGCCCTCACGCTGGGCGCGATCCTGATGGTGCTGAGCCTCGAGTTCTCCGCGAAGCGATCGATCGACACCGCGAAGCGCCTGTTCTTCGGATCGATTCTCTATTTGCCGATCCTGTGGGCGCTCCTGGTGTTCGACCACAGAGCGCGATGACCGTTACCGATCTGCCGGCGCTGAACGCCACCCTCAACGCAATCTCGTTCCTGTTCCTGCTCGCCGGTTACGTCTGCATCCGCCGCGGGCAATGGCAGCGCCACCGCGCCTGCATGATCGGCGCGCTGATCGTATCGGCGCTGTTCCTGACCTCGTATGTGATTTACCATCTGAACGTCGGTTCCGTGCCGTTCCGCGGTACCGGCTGGATTCGGACGGTGTACTTCGCCGTCCTGATCCCACACGTGATCCTGGCGGCCGGCATCGTCCCGCTGGTGCTAATCACGGTGTCGCGCGCATGGTCGAGACGGTTCGATCGCCATCGCGCGATCGCCCGGTGGACGCTGCCGTTGTGGATGTATGTCTCGATTACCGGCGTAATTGTGTACGTGATGCTCTATCAGATGTGACGTGATGACTCGAGCGGCGAAAGCAGTCCCCCTCGTCTCGATTGCACTTCTGACGGTTGCCGCGCCATTGTTCGCCCAAGGCGACTGGTCTGCCGTTCGGCCGACGCCGATGGTGACGATGCAGATCAGGACCCTCATCGGGATCCTCATGGCCGTCCCGGCCGTCACGCTCTTCCTGCTGTATCTCTTCAGGCCACGTCCCTACGTGCTCGCCGGCGTGGCCGCGTGGGCCGCTGCCAGCGTGATGATGCTGGTGCTCAGCTTCAACTCGGGCGTGCCGAACGAAGTGGTCGGCGCCAACCGTGTCTCGGTGGGCCGCGTCGCGGTCGGCACCTGGGCCATCGCCGCGCTGCTGTTCGGCGCCGGCGTGCGGCTCGCCGCCGGGTGGTTCCGTGCGCCGGCCGTGTTGCCGCGCGCGGTGAGCCTCGGCTTCCCGATCGCCGCGTCGTGGACGGTGATCGCGGCCGCCTTCCTGCGTCCAGCCGCCGTCGTGGTGCCGGCGTTCGTGGTGATGGCTGTCTGGCTGGCGCGCGCCAGTGTCGTGTACTTCTCGATCGCCCGTAGCCAGCGCCTGGTCGGCCCGGTACTCACGGGCCTCGGCGTTGCGGGCCTGGTGATCTTCAACACCATCGCACTCGGCTTGGCCAGCGCCACCGGCCGCTTCGGCTTCGCATCGACCCAGGTGCTGTACTTCAACTTCCTCTCGGCGGCACTGCTCGTGGTCGGCATGCACCTGTTGACGTTCGAGGACGTCATCCAGGAACTGCGCACCGCGGCGGCGGAGCTCGCCAGGAGCCGCGACGAGATGAAGACGATGGCAGTCACCGATCCGCTGACGCGCTGTTACAACCGCCGGCTGTTGTATGAAATCGCCGATCACGAGCTCGAGCAGCACCGCCGCTACGATCTGCCGCTGTCGCTGCTCTACCTCGACATCGATCACTTCAAGGCGATCAACGATCAGCGCGGCCATCACACCGGCGACGAGGTGCTGAAGACCATCGGCGCGATCCTGCGCGAGCTGACGCGGCAGGCCGACTACGTGTTCCGCTGGGGCGGCGACGAGTTCCTGGTGCTGCTGTCGGCAGGTGAAGCGGAAGCGCGCAACAAGGCGGCGCAGATCCGCGAGGCATTCCTCGAGTCGGCCATCGTCCACAGCCTGCCGGACGGCGTTGACGTGAGCATCGGCACCGTGCCCGTGCCGCCCGAGACGAGGGATTTCGACCCGCTGATCGATCAGGCCGATCGCGAGATGTACCGACGCAAGAGGGCTCTCGCTTCTTAGCGATACAACAAATACTTCGCGCGCAGCCGGCGCCAGCGCGCTTCGTCTGCGCTCCACGACGCCGCCACTGCGGCAGGGTCCTCTCCCTGCGTGACGCGCGCGAGGATCTCCTGCGATCCCACCAGCCGCCACGCGTTCTGCAGGTCGTACTTGCCGCCGAACAACGACGACAACGCCCCGACCATCTCCAGCCCGACCCGCGCCGGCTGCAGTGTCGCGCGATTGGTGATCACCATGAACACGCCCTGGCATTCCTCATTGGCGTACTTGCTCGACTTCGGCGTGAAGGTGATCGGATAGAACCGGATCCCGGCCAGACGCCGCGCGTTCAGCGCCGCCGCCAATCGCGGCCCGTCGATCCAGGGCGCGCCGAGCTGCTCGACCGGCTGATCGGTGCCGCGGCCGACGGAGATGTTCGAATACTCGATGGCGCCGATGCCCGGATACAGCGTCGCCTGGTTCAGGTTGCGCATGTTCGGCGACGGGTTGATCCAGGTGAGGCCGGTGTCGTCGTACCATTGCTCACGCGTCCACCCGTCCATGGCGACCACCGTCAGGTCGACGCCGATTTTCCGTTCCTCGTTATAAAGCCGTGCCAGCTCGCCCATCGTCATGCCATGGCGGATGGGCATCGGCATGTAGGCGATGAACGTGTTGGGCGTTTGTCCGGCACCGGGCTCGGGCGACAGCGGCCCTTCGATCTGCCATCCGTTCACCGGGTTCGGGCGATCGAGCACCATCACGGCGATCTTCTTCTTCGCCGCTTCTTCCATCACGTAACCCATCGCGAGCTGATAGGTGTAGAAGCGTACGCCGACGTCCTGCAGGTCGATCACGATGGTGTCGATGCCGGCGAGCGTGCCCTCCATTGGCCGGCCGGTGCCGCCCTTGTAGAACAAGGAGTGAATGGGCAATCCCGTCTTCTCGTCCTTCGTCGCCGGCACATCCTCGTCCAGCACGCCACGAATACCGTGTTCGGGGCTGAACAGCGCGACCAACTTCACCTCAGGGGCGGCGTGCAGCAGGTCGATGGTCGGCTTGCCGTCGCGCGATCGGCCCGTGTGGTTCGTGACGAGGCCGACGCGTTTGCCGCGCAGTTGCTTGAAGCCGTCGCGGACGAGAACATCGATGCCGGCCAGAGTCGGTTCAATACGTCGGTTCGACCCGGCGGTTCTCGACGGAGGTTCAGCACGGGAGGTCACGGTGGTTCGAGGGGCCGATCCTCCAATCGCCGCCGCCGCAACCGTTGCAACCTTGCTGCGCAACACACCCACGTCACCCACGCCATCGGGATGCAGGCGGCTCGACAGGAAGATCACGTAGCCGCCAGTCGATGGATCGATCCATACGCTCGTGCCGGTGAAGCCGGTGTGGCCATACGAACCGATCGGGAACAGATCGCCGCGGTTGCTCGAAAACGACGTGTCGATGTCCCAGCCGAGGCCGCGGACGCTCGTCATGCCCGGCGGCGTGGCTGGCGACGTCATCGTCCTGACCGACGCCGCAGACAGCACCCGTGCGCCATCGAGTTCGCCGCCGTTGATCAGCATGCGCGCGAAACGCTGCAGATCGCGCACGGTGCCGAACAGCCCGGCGTGCCCTGCGATGCCACCCATGCGGCGCGACGTGGGGTCGTGCACCACGCCGCGCAGCGGTGCCGCGCCGGGACGCTTGCACGGCCACGCATCCTGCTCGGCACAGCGCTCGGTGGGGGCGATGCGCGGCAGCAGCGTCTTCGGCGGAAGGAAGCCCGTCTCCTTCATGCCGAGCGGCTCGAACACCGTGCGCCGTAAGTACGCATCCAGCGATTGGCCGGTGAGCCGCGTCACAATGTCGCCGAGCAGGAAGAAGTTGATGTCGCTGTAGACGAACGTGGCGCCCGGCGCCGCGGTCGGGACTTCATCCTTCGCAAGCTCGATCGCCGCGTCGTAGCCGGTCCACGGGTGAAGGTCAACGTCGGGCCGCAGGCCCGAGACGTGCGTCAGCAGGTGACGGACGGTGATGTTGCCCTTGCCGTAACGCTCGAATCCGGGAATGTGCAGGGCCACCGGGTCGTTGAGACGCACGCGTCCGTCCTCGACGAGCGTCATCACGGCCGTGGTCGTGGCCACCGGCTTGGTCAACGAAGCAAGATCGAACACCGTATCAAGAGTCATCGGCTCTTCCGCTGGAACCGTGGCGCGGAAGCCGAACGCCTTTTCATACAGAGTTTTATCGCCCCGGCCAACCAACACGACGGCGCCGGGGGTGAGTTTCGCGGCCATGGCGTCGCGAATGAGCTCGTCGATCCTGGCCCACCCGACAGCTTGTGCCAGCGCCGGAATGTGGAGATTTAGGGCGAGAAAAGCGACTGCCAATGCCCCAAGACCCAAGCGCCATGCCCGGGGTTTTGGTGTCGAACGCATGAGGCTAATATACTTACTCGGTTGTAGTTCCATTACAGGAGACATAGGCAATGCGTGATTCGAAGACGTTCCTTTCGGCGGTGGCCTTGGTGGCAGCGCTTGTGATTTCGGCGGTCCCTGCCGCGGCACAGACGGGCCGCATCGGCGGCACTATCAAGGACCAGCAGAACCAGCCCTTGAAGGGGGCGACGGTCACCGCGGAAAACCCGAACGCCTCGCCCTCGTCTTTCACGGCGACGACGGACGACCGGGGCCGTTATTCCATCATTGGCCTTCGCGCCGGCCAATGGAAGATTACGGCCTCAGCGCCGGGCTTCCAGCCGTCGTCCGGGAACGTCGGGGTCAAGACAATCGGCGCACCGATGCCGCCGATTGATTTCATCCTCGCCCCCGGCGCCGCCGGCCCGACCGGCGCCCTCGCCGGCGTGAACACCAAAGAGCTCCAGGCCGAGCTGCAGAAGGCCATGGACCTGGCCAACGCTGGCAAGCACGATGACGCCATCGCCGCCTACAACGCGATCCTCGCGAAGACCCCGGCCCTGACGATGATCAACGGCCAGATCGCGGTGGTGCAGCGCTTGAAGAAGGACTACGACGGCGCCATTGCGTCGTACCAGAAGGTGATCGACGCCGACCCGAACAACGATCGCGCCAAGATCGACATCGGCATGACCTATCTCGAGAAGGGCGACTTCGCCAACGCCGAGAAGGCGTTGCTGGAAGTGGCCACCTCGGTGAACGCCAACCGCGAGGTGTTCTACAACCTCGGCGAAGTGAAGTTCGCGAAGGGCGAGACCGACGAAGCGGTGAAGTACTATCAGCGCGCCGTCGACATGGACGCGAACTGGGGCAAGCCGCTGTTCAAGATCGGCCTCGCGCGGCTGCAGAAGGCCGATACCGCCGGCGCCCTGGAGATCATGAACAAGGTGATCGCGGTGGATCCGAATTCGGCCGAGGCCGCGCAGGCCAAGGCGCTGATCGAGCAGCTGAAGAAGGGCTAGTTGCCCTTCCGTTTTTCGGCTTCAGCGATCAGCTGATCGATGTTGGGGTAAGAAGGCTCGATTGATCGGGCCTTCTTCCACATCTCCAGCGCCTCCCCGAACTTGCCTTCCCTCGCGGCCAGCACACCCTTCACCACCCACGGGAACGCGTAATTCGGCTCGACGGTGATGGCCTTGTTGAGAGCATCACGGGCGACGATGGCGTTGCCGCGTTCGGATTCGAGCCAGCCCTTCGCGGCGTGATTCGACGCCACGTCTGGGAACGAATCGAGGCTCAACACGTACTCGTCCTGCGCCTTCTTGAGCGCCTCGCCGGCGGCGCCCGGCAGTTCGACGATGCCGAATGCGACCAGGACCTCGGCCGCCTTGACGCGCACCACGCGCGCGCGATCGACGAGACGCGCCAGCACCGGGCCGAGCGTGCGGTCACGATCGCCGATGGTGCCGAGCGCCTTCAGCGCCGTGGCACGGACGATGGGTTCCGGATCATCAGCGGCGCCAATCAGCGCGTTGATAATGGCCGGCGTGACCTGCGGTGGCGCACCGGGCTTCGTTGCCGCAGCAGCAGTTCGGGGCGTCATGCCGCCGCCCGCAAACGATGTTTGGCTTTGAGCGGTGCTCTGCAGCTGTGCGCCGGAGATCAGTTGCGCGAGATACTCCGCGGCGCTCGCGCGCACCAGCATGCCCTGCGATCGATCCACCGCGAGCCGCGCCAGCGCCGGCAGTGTTGTAGCGTCGCCTGAGCCGGCGCGATACATGGTGTCGGCCAGCGAGGTGGCCTTCGCACGCCGATCACCATCGCCCCACCACTCGTTCATCTGCTTCGCCGCCCATTCGGGCGGTTTGTTGTCGTGGCACGTGGTGCATGCGTTCGGGATGCCGAACTGCGCGGTGTTCTCGGGCACCGGCGCCTGGAAGGTGTGATCGCGTCTGCGGATCAGCAACCGCCAGTTCACGTCGCTCATGTGGCAGCTGATGCAACGGGAGCCCGCTGATTCGGGCGCGTGGAATGTGTGCGCCCGCAAGCCCGGGCCTGAGAATGAGGGCTTGAGGTCCTGCGGTCCTGAGGTCTTGAGGATCCCGGATCCCGGATCCCGGTTCCCGGCGCGTGGTTCCGAGTGGCACTGCGTGCACAACGCGTCGCCGTTGCGTCCCTGGTAGATGTTCACCTTCAGCGAATGCTCATTGCGTGAGCCGTGCGCGACGTGGCAATTGGTGCACGTGATGGCGCCCGCCTTGAAGCATCCGGTCATGGTCAGCGCCTGCGGACGGTTGAACCGGTTCGGCCGCCCGTCGGGCCAGAACTCGCCCTGTAAATCGTTGGGCGGAATGGGTTCGCTGATCAAGAACGGCAGCGCGTAATCGGCAAAGTTGTCGCCGCCCTTGAAGCCGACGAATACGTTGTTCTTGTTGCCGTGGCAGTACGCGCACGTGTCGTACACGCGCCGCGGTTCCGCGCTGCGGGTGGAAAGAATCTTCAGCGTGTCGCTCAGCCGCCGGTTCTTCGAGCTGTTGTCGTACTTCGGTTTCGAGGTGGGATCCTTCTCCCATTCCTCCATCAGCGCAACATGCTGCCGGCCAGGGCCGTGGCACGCTTCGCAGCCAATGCCCATCTCGGTCCACGTCGATCGATACCTCTTGCCCTCGATGTCGTAACCCTGGACGATGTTCGTGCCGTGGCAGTTGAAACAGTTGGCGTTCCAGATCTGCCGGATGTCGTGCGCGCCATCGGGGATCGGCGTGATCTCCTTCCAGTCGACCCAGCGCTTGCTCGCCACGTGCCAGAACACCGGCAGCACATAGATGCGGCCCTCCGGCAGCATCGACAGGTAGCCTTGGTAACGTTTCGCGCCGAGCGTGTAGTCAACGGTGAATACTTCAGGCGGCCGCCCGCCGAACGACACGCTGACAAACGGCTTGCCGGCCTTCATGCCGAACGTGTAGGAGCGATCGTGGTCCGCGAACTTCGTCCCGTCGCGGAAGTCGCCGACGATGGTCGCCTCGGCAACGGGCTTGGTCATCTTGATGTGGAGGGAGTTCTTCCACTGGGTGTGTTCGACGTCATGGCACTTCGCGCACGACTGCGACCCCAAGTATTCGCAC
>JALDXK010000210.1:0-9170 GCA_032155105.1 Acidobacteriota bacterium | reverse complement strand
GTATCTGGCCCTGAAGCGGGCGTTGGAACCAGAAGAGCACCGCACGGTCTGTAGCCGCCTCGCGTCGTTTTGCACGTCGCATTTCGACGGCAGCGTGAATCACCAGGTGATCGAGGCGCTGATCAACCGTCCGGTATCACGGGCCACAGCGTTGGTGTTGGCGAGGCGAATCGTCGCCGTGATGTGCCTGGGCTTCGGCCTTGCGTGGCGACGTCTCGCACGCTGGGGCGGCTCGCCTGGCGCGAGGATCGTCAACCAGTGAGCGGATGGGGGCGGTCAGACACGCTCTGGATCGAGCGCGTAGCAGGTCTCGACGGATGGGACCTGTGGGCGGTGTGCGAAGGCGGTCGTGAAACCTTGAAAACGCCCTCGTTCGTGCAGGTGCGGGCCGCAGCCGAGCGGCACATGGCCGGCCGGCCTGAGGTGGCCTCGTACTCGGAACCGGCGCCCACGCGGGTGACGTTCCTCAGCGGTCGAATCGCGGACCTGATCGGACTTTCGCCCGAGATGCACCAAACACTGTGCGCGCGTTCGCAATTCCAGGAATGGATGGCGGCCGCGACGCGCAAGGGACTCGTGCACTATGCCGCGCAGCCCGACGCCCATGAAGGTGGCCGCCCTCGCGGCACAATTTCTGTTGGCATCGATGCCGCCTGGCTCGGTGGAGGCGAATCGGGAGCGCAAGTCGCCGCAACGGAAATGGTTCGCGAGCTGGCGAGGCGATCCGAGATCGAGAGCGTGACATTGATCTCTGAATCCGGAGGCGTACCAGCCCGCTTGCAGGGGATTGGCAACGTGAGCGGGGCGGCGTGGTCCGCGGTGCTCGCCAGCGACACGCCGGCAGTGGACATCATGCATCGGCCTTACCAGCCAGGCACCGACGTCGATTACCGTCGCTATCATCGCGTGGCGAGCTGCGTTGCCATCACGGTGCTCGATTTCATTGCCTACGACAATCCCAACTACCACGAGTCGGAATGGGCGTGGCGGCAATACCAGCAGGTGTTCGACGAGAACGTCTGCCTCGCCGATTGTGTGTTCGCCATCAGCCGATCGGTGGGAACGCGGCTCGAACAGCAGTTCACGCATCAGCTCGCCGGCAAGGTACGCCCGGTGCTGTTGGGAACGGATCATTTGCGTACCGTCGCGGAGCCCAGTGCCCCCGCGCAGCTTGGGCCCGCGGTCGGTGCGTTGGAGAATCGGCGGTTCCTCCTCGTTCTTGGCAACGACTTCGAGCACAAGAACCGTGATTTCGCAGTGAAGGTGTTCGCCGACATGCGGGATCGTGGATACGATGGACAGCTGGTGCTCGCCGGGTTTCACCTCGATCTCGGCTCGACGTTCGGACACGAGTTGCTGGGCGCGAGCGGATACACCGCGCAGGTCATTCGGTTGGGATCGGTTTCGAGCGCAGAAAAGGCCTGGCTGTTACGGCATGCGCAGGCTGTCCTGTACCCGACGTCGGCGGAAGGGTTTGGACTGGTGCCCTTCGAAGCCGCCGCATTCGGTACACCTACCGCCTTTGTGAAGTTCGGGCCGCTCGCCGAGGCGCTTCCAGACGTCGATGCCTGCGCCGCATGGCAGGTTCGAGCCTTTGCCGATCATGTATTCCGCCTCTTGGCGGATCCCGAGCAGCAAGTGGCACAGATTCAAGCCGCAGGGGCGGATCTTACCTGGTCGGCGTATGTCGATCAGATCCTGGTTGGATATCACGACATGCTGAGCCCAGGTGCCCCGTGGCGCGCCCGCAGCCGGCAGCTGCCAACATGGCAAACGCGGCTGCAGCGTGCGGCGGATGTGCTCGCCTATCGCGCGCGCAGAAAGTTACGCCGGCTCGCAGGAAGACCTTCATGAAACCTATTCAACTGTTTGTGCCAACCTTCCGAGTCGACGAATGCCTGGCCCAGGTACGCGAGTGCCTGGAAAAAGGATGGACTGGCCTCGGCTACAAGACCAACGAATTCGAAAAAGCGTGGACGGCCTATGCAGGATTGCCGCACGCGCATTTTCTCAACTCGGCCACGGCGGGGTTGCACCTCGCGGTTCGCCTCCTCAAAGAGCGTCACGGGTGGAGCGACGGCGACGAGATCATCAGCACTCCGCTGACGTTCGTCTCGAGCAATCACGCGATTCTCTACGAACGCCTGCGTCCAGTGTTTGCCGACGTCGACCAATACCTGTGTCTCGATCCCGAATCGATCGCCGAGCGCATCACGCCCCGGACGCGGGCGGTGATCTTCGTCGGCCTCGGCGGCAACACCGGTCAGCTCGACGCGGTGGTGCGGCTGTGCCGCGAGCGTGGTCTCAAGCTGATTCTCGACGCAGCCCATATGTCGGGCTCACGCCATCGCGGCCGTCATGTCGGCGCCGAGGGCGACGTTAGTGTTTTCAGTTTCCATGCCGTGAAGAACCTCCCGACGGCCGATTCCGGGATGATCTGTTTCCCCGACGCCGAATCCGACGCCGCCGCACGGCGTTGGACCTGGCTCGGGATCGACAAAGACACGTTTGCCCGGACGCAGAGCGACAGCACCTACAAGTGGCACTACCAGGTTGAGCACGTGGGCTTCAAGTACCACGGCAACTCGATCATGGCCGGCATCGGCCTGGTTTCTCTGCAATACCTTGATGCCGATAATGCATATCGCCGGCAGCTGGCCTCGTGGTACGACGAGGGCCTGTCGGACGCGCCCGGCATCGATCGCGTGCCCATGGCGCCGGAGTGCGAGCCGGCACGCCACCTCTACCAGGTGATGGTGGATCGCCGTGACGAGGTGATGGTCGGCCTCAACACCGCCCAGATTTTTCCCGGCGTTCACTATCGCGACAACAGTGCGTACGCGATGTACGCTGACCAGCCCGCGTGTCCGCGGGCCAGACGCGCGAGCGAGCGCGTCATTTCCCTCCCCATGCACATGCAGTTGGAACGTGCCGACGTGGCGCGCGTCTGCGAGACGCTGCGACGGATTACCGGCGAGAGTCGGTAGTCGTGGCCAAGCGACAGATCGCTCCACTTGTGAGGGGCCGGGTACGACTGCGGCTGCTCGAAGAAGCCGACCTGCTGCTGACGCGCGCCTGGCGCAACCAGGATCACATCCGCAAGTGGTTCTTCAATTCCAACGTCATCACGCCGGAACAACACCAGGCCTGGTGGAAGCGGTATCAGGATCGCGATGACGACTTCGTGTTCGTCATCGAGGAAACCGACACGCTGAAACGTCCGGTAGGGCAGGTTGCCCTCTACAACATCGACTGGGCCGCCGGCCGCGCGGAATTCGGGCGGTTGATGATCGGCGAGGCTGAGGCGCAGGGACAGGGTTTGGCACGACTGGCCACGAGTATGGTCGTGGATGAAGCCTTGACCGCGTGGGGAATCAACGAAGTCTACCTGGAAGTGCTGCCGGCGAACTTACCGGCCTTAGCGATCTACCGCGGCTGCGGGTTTCGTGAACTCGGACACCATGCCGGCGTGCTGCAAATGGAGAAACGTCGAGCGTGAGCAGCAGTCTGCCTCGCGTGCTGTTTGTAACCGGTGCCTACGCGCCGGAATTCAGCGCCGGCGGCCTGCAGTGCCAGGCCGTGGCGCGCGTCATCGGCAACCGCGCCTCCGTCCAGGTCCTCACCACCTCGACGACGCCGAGCCTGCAACATCGCGATGCGGTTGGCGGCGTGCCGGTGACGAGGATACATGTGGACCTCAGCCGATCGGCACTGCCATCGTCGGCTGCCATGACCGCGGCATTGGTGCGCCTGCTGCCGCGCGTTGACGTGGTGCACGTGCAGGGCTTTTCCAAGAAGAATGTCCTTCTGACGGCAATGGCGCGGGTGTTCGCGCGCCCGGTGATCGTGCATCTGCAAACCGCAAAGCACGATGAGCCGCAGACGATCGAGGCCCAGGGACGACTGGCCTGGTGGGCATTCACGTCGGCCGACCGGTACTTCGCCGTCAGCAGGAACCTGGCGCAAAGCTACCTCGATGCCGGACTGCCAGCTGGACGAATCCAGGAAATTCCCAACGGCGTTGATGTCACGAGATTTTTTCCAGCGACAAACACCGAACGGCGCGAGCTTCGGGAGCGGCTCGGTTTGCCGGTTGACCGCCCCTTGATATTGTTCGTAGGGGTGATCTCCCCCGACAAGCAACCGCACGTTCTGCTGGACGCCTGGACACAGTTCGAGAGTCAGGATCGGCTGGGTTCGACGCTGATGTTTGTCGGCGCCACGGATCCGCGGTTATTCGAGCTTGAAGGACGGCTCGCCGAGCAACTGCAGGAGAGCATGGCGCAGAGCGCCGGCGGCGACCGCGTCCGCTTCGCGGGTCCGACCCGCGAGATCGAAAACTACTATCGGGCTGCGGATCTCGTGGTCATGCCATCCCTTCGCGAGGGCCTGCCCAACGTCGTGCTGGAAGCGATGGCGTGCGGCCTGCCCGTGGTGGCGTCACGACTGCCGGGTTCGACCGACACGGTGATCACCGACGGCCTCGACGGACGGCTCGTCGAGCCCGGAGACATCGGTGGATTTGCCAACGCGATTGGCGAGCTGCTGCGCGATCGGGCGCACGCGGATCGGATCGGCGCCGCCGCTCGGCGCACGGTGGAACAGCGATACCGCATCGAGCAGGTGGCCGAACAATGGCTGGCGGCCTACGACGAGTTGTTGCAGAGCCGCCACGGCGGTGCGCGATGACCCGTCGCCACGACGTCATCTGCATCTCGTCGATCGACTGGGACTTCATCTGGCAGGGGCACCAGGAGATCATGTCGCGCCTGACCGCCTCCGGCCACCGTGTTCTCTACATCGAGAACACCGGCGTGCGTCCCGCGCGGGTGAGCGATCTTGGCCGCATCCGGGCGCGACTCGAGAACTTCTTCAAGGGCACGAAGGGCTTCCGCGAAGAGCGGCCGAACCTGTTCGTGTTCTCGCCGCTCGTCCTGCCCTGGCCCTACTCGCGCCTTGCGGGCTGGATCAACCGGAAGTTGTTGACGCGCAGCCTGCAGCGCTGGATGCGGGCGACCGGTTTCGCGCGACCGATTGCGTGGACGTTCCTGCCGACGCCGCTGGCCCGCGCGGTGATCGAGGCCGTCGATCCGGCGCTGACGATCTACCACTGCGTGGACGATTTCTCCGCCAGCTCCGCCGAGGCGCGCAGGATCGTGACGAGCGAGGAGCGGATGTTCCAGGACGCCGACCTCGTGTTCGTGACGTCCGAGAAGCTGCGCCAGCGTGCCAGCCTGCACTCCAAGCGCGTGCACCTGTTCCCGTCGGGTGTGAACCTCGAGGCCTTCCGCACCACCAACACGCCGACGCCGGATGATCTGCGCGTGCTGCCGCGTCCCATCGCCGGCTACGTTGGCGGACTGCACCAGTGGGTCGATCAGCAGCTGCTCGCGGCCGTGGCCACTCGGATGCCGCATATGACCTTTGCGCTGATCGGCCCGGCGCAGGTCGACGTGTCGCGGTTGCAGCAGTTGCCCAACGTGAAGCTGCTGGGACAGCGCACGCATGCCGAGCTACCCGCGTACATCCGCGGGTTCGACGTCGGCCTCGTGCCGTACCGCATCGCGGACTACACCGCCAACGTCTATCCCGCCAAGATGAACGAGTACCTGGCGGGCGGGAAGCCGGTGGTGTCCACCGACCTTCCCGAAGTTCGCCGCTTCAATGCCGAGTTCCACGATCTGATCCGCATCGGTGCCGACGCAGACGCGTTCGCCGATGCCATTGCGACCGCCGTCACGGAACAGGATGGCGACATCGCGGCCCGGCGAATCACCGCAGCCGGGGCCAACAGTTGGGAGGGCCGCATCAGCGCGATGCTGGCGCTTATAGACGAGGCGCTCACGGTCAAGGAGACGAGCGCGACGGGATGGGAAGAGCGGTTCCGCCGCCTGTATTCCCTTGCTCGGCGGCGGACCGCGCAGGGTTTGCTCACCGTGGTGTTGGCGTACGTGCTGCTGTTCCAGACGCCGCTGGTCTGGTGGCTTGCGGAGCCGTTGCGCCTCCAGTCGCCGCCCCAGGCCGCCGACGCCATCGTCGTGTTCGCAGGTGGAGTAGGCGAGTCTGGCAGGGCCGGTGGCGGCCTCCAGGAACGCGTGACTGCGGCGATCGATCTCTATCGCGGCGGTTACGCGCGCCACATCGTCTTCTCCTCGGGCTACGTCTTCACCCTGCGCGAGGCCGAGGTCATGAGGGCCGTGGCCATGGACAACGGCGTTCCGGCCGACGCGATCGTGCTGGAGGAGCGGGCGCGCAACACGCTCGAGAACGTCACGCTCAGCTCCCAGATCCTTCGTGACCGAGGATGGCGCCGCGTCTTGCTGGTCAGTTCGCCGTACCACATGCGACGCGCGATGCTGACCTGGCGTACGCAATCAAAGGACATCGAGGCCATTCCGGTCCCGGTGCCGCACAGCGATTTCTATACGCATACGTGGGGCCCCTCGTTCGATCAGATCCGCGGCATCGCTCACGAATATGCCGCGCTCGCCGACTACTGGCGCCGGGGATGGATCGTATTACGCGAGTAGCCGCACGCAAGATGATCGTGGTGGCCCTGCCAGCGATGATCGTGGCCACGGTGGTCGCCATGGCCGCGGTGGAAGTGTGGGTGCGCTGGCGGTGGGACGATCGGAACGGGCGGCCGGGTTTTTACGTCAGCGATCCGCTCCTCGGTCAGCGCCTCTCACCGGGCTACGACGGGTGGTTTGCCGGGGTACCCGTGCGGATCAACAGCCTTGGATTCCGCGACACCCGCGAGTACACGCTCGACAAGCCACCGGGGACATTCAGGATCCTCGTGCTTGGCGATTCGGTGACCTTCGGGCATGGCACGCTGTCCGAGACCACCTACCCGTATCTCCTCGAGCAACGGCTGCGGGGCTGGCGGCCTGACGTGACATGGGAAGTGTGGAACCTCGGCGTGCCCGGATACAACACCGCTACCGAGCTGCATCAGCTGCGCGAATGGGGACCGCGAGCCGCGCCTGACCTGGTCGTAGTCGGTTTCTATCCAAACGATTTTTCCGCCAACGACGACATCACCGAGCCCACGGTGTTCCCGCGGATCCGCAGCCGCGTGCAGGCCGTGATGCAGCGTCACTTGTATTCATATGAGATCTACAAACGCGCCCTGCTGACGCTGCGTTGGCGCCTGATGACCGACGCGGCGGATCGGCGGCGCCTCGAAAGCCTCAGAGACGATGAGCAACTGCTCGTCAGGGCTGAACCCGCAGCGTCCTCACCGGATCAACAATTGACCGATGTCGACTACTTCGATGACGAGGCCGTCAACGGTTTCGTCTGCAATCCGGACGCCGGCCCGCCCGATCCTCACCGGGATCGGCTGCTCACGCAGCTCTCGGCCGACAGCGCGGAGATGACGGCCTGGCGCCGCAGCGTCGAGGCGCTGCAGCAGTTGCATCGGGACGGGCGCTATCGGCTCATGTTCTTCATCAACATGGCGCCGCAACCGTGCGTGGACAAGGATCGGTTTCATGACAATGGCGCGATCGAGGATGACGAGGCGCTGCAGGCGGTGCTCGGCAAGGGTGTGCCGGTCGCGAGCAGCACGCGCGCGTATCTTCACTATCGGCCCTCGCAAATGCCCGGCGCCGCCGGCCACTCGGTCGGCAACGCCAACCGCGTGAAGGCCGACGTGCTGTTCGACTTCCTCCGCACGCACGTGCTCCCACCGCTGCTGACGAACAGGTCCTGATCATGTGTGGCATCTGTGGAGAGTTGAGCTTCGACCGGGACCGAGCGGTCTCCGCGGCAGCCGTCGAGACGATGGGCCGCACCCTCACGCACCGCGGTCCGGATCATGGTGAAACCTATAGCGCCGGACCTCTGGCGCTCGGCTTCCGCAGGCTGAGCATCATCGACCTCAGCGCGGTGGCCAACCAGCCCATCGGCAACGAGGACGGCTCGGTACAGCTCGTCTTCAACGGCGAGATATACAACTTCCGTGAGCTGCGCGAGGGCCTCCTCTCGCGAGGCCACCAGTTCCGATCGCGATCGGATTCCGAGGTCATCGTCCATCTGTACGAGGAGTTCGGCGAACGCGCGATCGATCGGCTCGACGGCATGTTTGCCCTCGCGCTATGGGACGAGCGCGCGCGCCGCCTGCTGCTGGCGCGCGATCGCGCCGGCAAGAAGCCGTTGTTCGTCTGGCGGGATCACCACCGCATCGTCTTTGCGTCCGAACCGAAGGCGATCCTTGCGCATCCGGAGCTGTCGATTGCGATCGATCCGGACGCGGTGCCGTATTACTTCCTGCACGGATACGTGCCGCATCCCGCGACGATCTATCGCGGCGTCCGGCAGATCGAGCCGGGCACGGTGTCGGTGTACGAGCACGACGGTACCGAAAGCACGCGGCGCTATTGGCAGCTCACGTTTCCTGACGTCGCGAGCGAGGCCGCGCCTCCGTTGCGCCAGCAGGCGGCCGTGCGCGTGCGCGAGCTGGTGACGGCGGCGGTAGAGCGGCGGCTGATCAGCGACGTACCGCTCGGCGCGTTTCTCAGTGGCGGGATCGACTCCACGATCGTGGTCGGAGTAATGAGCCAGTTGATGCGCGAACCGGTCCGGACCTTCAGCATCGGATTCGCCGGCGATCCGGCTTTCGATGAAACGTCGGTCGCGCGAAGGACCGCGCAACGCTTTGGGACCGCGCACACCGAGTTTCGCGTGCAGCCGTCCGCGATCGAGTTAATCGATACCCTCGTCCATCACTACGACGGACCATTCGCCGACTCGTCTGCCATCCCGACGTATCTGGTCGCGAAGCTGACGCGCGAACATGTGACCGTGGCGCTGACCGGCGACGGCGGCGACGAGGTGTTCGCCGGATATCTGCGCTTCGGTGCCGCGCTCGCGGCCGAGCGCCTGCCCGTCAGCCTCGCGGCAGCGGGGCGAGCGTTGCTCGACGTGATGCCGACGCCGCGGCACGAGCGCCATCCGATCGCCCGCGGCCGGCGGTTTCTCACTGGTGTGGAGTTACCCCTGCAACAGCGCCTGAGCGCGTGGGCGGGAGTCTTCTACGACGACCTCGATCGGCTGCTGCCGGACGGCCACCGCGCGATCGATCGCAGCAGGCACCTGGACGGCCTGGGGGGCGTGCCGGGCGCGTCGCCGCTGGTTGATGACCTGGGGACGGTGCGGCGGCTGGA
>JALDXK010000209.1:0-9276 GCA_032155105.1 Acidobacteriota bacterium | reverse complement strand
GCCCCGCCCCAGCAACGCTGGTGGGCTCGCCGGCGCGGGAGTGAATATGGGCGCGCTTATTCATACCGCAGCGCCTGCGCGGGATCGAGTTTCGCGGCCTGCCGGGACGGATACAACGTGGCGAAAAAGCAGACGACCACCGCGCCGATGATCACCGTGACTACGTCACCAGGCAGCACCCTGAAGGGGAGATAGCTCACCTGGTAGATATCACTCGGGATCGTGATGAGGCGATAGCGATCGAGCACGGTGGCGAGCACGACGCCGCTGATGGCGCCGGCGACCGTCCCGATCACGCCGATGATGCTGCCCTGGAGCAGGAAGACCAGCATGACGCTCTTCCGCGAGGCGCCCATGGTCTTGAGGATCGCGATGTCGCGCGTCTTCTCCATCACCAGCAGGATCAGCGAGGCGACGATGTTGAGCGCGGCGACCATGACGATGAGGCCGATGCCGATGCCCATGCCGATCTTCTCGAGCATCAGCGCGGAATAGAGCTGCTGGTTGATGTCGGTCCAGTCCTGCGTCAGGTACTCGGGGCCGAACTCGGCGGCGATCTGATCGGCGATGCGCGGCGCGGCGTAGGCGTCGGCGACCTTGACCTCGATGTGATCGACGCGGTCGACGCCGGCGATGCGCATGCCGGGCTCGATGCCGACGAGTCCGGTCGAGGCATCGATCTCGTAGAGCCCGAGCCGGAACGTGCCCACCACCTTGAATCGCCGCTGCCGCGGCATGATGCCCATCGGCGTGAGCGTGCCCTGCTGCGTGAGGAGGGTCACGGTGTCGCCGACCATCGAGCCGACTTTTCCGGCGAGGTCCTTGCCGAGCACGATGCCCGGCAGATCGTCTTCGGTGGCTGGCGTGAGTTGTGCCAGCGATCCGTCGGTCATCTTGGCGGCAATCTCCGTCACCGTCGGCTCGAACTCGGGATCGACGCCTTTCACGCCCACGAAGTCCTGGTTGATGCCCTGGATGAGCGCCTTGCCCATCACCACCGGCGCGGCGCCGGTCACGCCGGCGACGGCGCGAATCTTGGCGATCTCGGCACGGTAATCGTCGATGCCCTTGGTCTTGTAGACGAACACGTGCGCGGACGAGCCGAGGATGCGATCCTGCAGCTCGCCTTGAAGGCCGGTCATCAGCGCCAGCGCGATCACCAGCGCCATCACGCCAACCGTGACGCCGATCGTCGAGACCAGCGAGATGACGGAAATGAAGACTTGCCGCCGCTTGGCCAACAGATACCGAAGGGCAACCTGCAGCTCAAATGGCATCGCGCTACCCTTGCTCGCCTCTTGGACGCATCAGCGGGAACAGGATCACGTCGCGAATCGACAATGAGTTGCTCAGCAGCATCACGAGCCGATCGATGCCGATGCCCTCGCCGCCGGCCGGCGGCATGCCGTACTCGAGCGCGCGGACGTAGTCCTCGTCCATCACGTGCGCTTCCTGGTCACCCGCAGCGCGGCTGTCCAGCTGCTCCTCGAACCGGCGCCGCTGCTCGACCGGATCGTTGAGCTCGCTGAACGCATTCGCGACTTCAAAGCCGCCGATGTAGAGCTCGAAGCGCTCCACGGTGTCGGGGTCATCGGCGCGCTGCTTCGACAGCGGCGAGACCTCGGTCGGGAAGTCGTAGACGAAGGTCGGCTGGATGAGGTGCTCTTCCCAGAGCGCCTCGAAGATGGCGCTGGCAACCTTGCCGGCGCCGGCTCCCTTCGGAATCTCGATGTTGAGCTTCCTCGCGATGGCCACCGCGGCATCAAGATTGCGCAGCTCGTCCACCGTCACAGTGGCGCCGACGAGCTTCGAGGCCGCTTCCGCGGCGGCGTGGCGGAGTGACAGCCGCCGGAACGGCTCGGCCACGTTGATGGTGTGATCGCCGAACGGAAACTCCAGCGTGCCGATGACCTTCTGCGCCACCGTTCTCAGCAGTTCCTCGGTGAACGTCATCAGCCGGTGGTAATCCACGTACGCCCAGTAGAACTCGAGCATCGTGAACTCGGGATTGTGCTGGGTCGAGATGCCCTCGTTGCGGAAATTGCGATTGATCTCGAACACCCGCTCGATGCCGCCCACCGTGAGCCGCTTCAGGTACAACTCCGGGGCAATGCGCAGGTAGAGCTTCATGTCGAGCGCGTTGTGATGCGTCACGAACGGCCGCGCCAGCGCGCCGCCGGCGATCTGCTGCATCATCGGCGTCTCGACTTCGAGAAAGCCATGCGCCGACAGGAACTCGCGAATCACCGCAACCGTGCGCGTCCGGATCTCGAAGGTGCGCCGCACGTCGGGGTTCACCACGAGATCGAGATAACGCTGGCGATACCGCGTCTCGACATCCTGCAGGCCGTGCCATTTCTCGGGCAGCGGCAGGAAGCACTTGGCGAGGAACTCCAGCTTCGACGCCCAGATCGACAGTTCATTGGTCTTGGTGCGGAACAGGTGTCCCGTCACACCCACCTGGTCGCCGACATCGAGCAGTTTCGACAGCTGGTAGTCGCGTTCGCTGAGCGCGTCCTGGCGCACGTAGACCTGGAGGCGCGACCGGCCGTCCGACAACACGAGGAAGCTCGCCTTACCGAAGCTGCGGATGCCGACCACGCGTCCGGCGGTGACGGTGTCGACCGTGGCGCCCTCGAGCTCCGCACTGCTCTTCGCGCCGTGCGCCTCGACCAGTTGTGTCACCGTGTGCGTGGTGTCGAACTTGTGCGGGTACGCGGCGAAGCCAAGGCGGGTGATCGCCTCGAGGTTGGCCTTGCGTTGCTCGGTCTGGACGACTTCACTACTCATATCAGCAATCAGCAATCGGCAATCGGCAATAAATCTGCAATCTGAGATCATCAATCGGAGACGATCCCCTCATCCTTGAGACGCTTGTAGACGCCGTCGAGGACGCCGTTCACGAACTTCGCGGCTTCTTCGCCGCTGTAGGCGCGGGCCAGTTCGATGGCCTCACTTATTACTACGCGCGGCGGGCTCTCGCGGTGCCGCAGCAGTTCCTCGACCGCCAGGCGCATCACCAGCCGATCCAGCACGGCCATGCGCTCGACGCGCCAGTTCTTCGCTGCATCGCCAATCCGTTGGTCGAGCGCGTCGCGGTTGTCCATCGCGCCACGCAGCAGTGATGCCACGAATCCGTGTTCGGCCTCTCCTGGATCGTGCACTTCCGGCGGGCCCGCGTGATGCAGCACGCCGAGGGCCTGCTGGGGCGTCAGGCCGCCGACTTCACATTCGTAGAGCGCCTGCAGCGCGGCCGCGCGCGCCCGGTGCCGGCCCGCCCACCGGTCTCCGTGCTCTCCGTCGCCGCCTCCGTGTTCTCGGAAGGTATTCATCGGCGCCCGTGTCCTCGGAAAGTATTCATCGGCCCGGGATCCGCGCAAACAACCGCGCCATTTCCATGGCCGCCTCGGCTGCCTCGCGACCCTTGTTCGCCGGCCCTGGGGCCGCCCGCTCCAACGCTTCTTCCGCCGAGTTGGTGGTCAACACGCCGAACGCCATCGGTACGCCGGTGCTGGCCGCTGCCGCGGTGATGCCATGCGCGCACGCCGAGGCGATGTATTCGAAGTGCGGGGTCGCGCCGCGGATCAGGCAGCCGAGGCAGACCACCGCGTCGACCTTGCCGGCCTCAGCGATGCGCTGCGCCGCCATCGGGACCTCGAACGCGCCGGGCACGTGCAGCACCTCGATGTCGCTTGCCGCCACTTGCGCGTCGGCGAGCGCCGCGCGCGCGCCCTCGAGCAGCCGCTCGGTTACGAAATCATTGAAGCGGGCAACGACGATCGCGACCCGCATTACTTGCCTTGCCAGGCGGCTTTACGTTTCTCGAGGAACGCCTTGGTGCCTTCGCGCATGTCGTCGGACGACGCGATGGTGCCGAAGAGCGACGTTTCCAGGTACTGACCGTTTGCCAGCGGCAGGTCGAGGCCCTGGTGCACGGCGTCGAGGATGTAGCGGACCGCGATCGGCGCCTTCGACGCGAGCGTGTGCGCGAGCTTCTTCGCCTCGGTCATCAGCTCCGCGGCCGGCACCACGCGATTGACGAGGCCGATCTCGTAGGCGCGCTGGGCGCCGATCATGTCGCCCGTGAGGAGGATTTCCAGGGCCACGCCGCGGCCGACGAGTCGCGGCAGCCGCTGGCTCCCAGCATAGCCGGGAATGAGACCCAGATTGATTTCCGGCTGGCCAAATCGCGCCGTGTCGGCCGCGAGTCGCAGCGTGCACGCCATGGCCAGCTCGCAGCCGCCGCCGAGTGCGAAGCCGTTGATCGCCGCGATCACCGGCTTACCGAGCTGTTCGATCGCGTCGAAGATCTGCTGGCCGCGGCGCGCGTGTTCCTTGCCTGCCACCGGCGACAGCACTGCCAGCTCATTGATGTCCGCGCCCGCGACGAACGACTTGTCGCCCGTGCCGGTCAGCACGATCGCGCCGACGCCGGCGTCGTCTTTGAACGACGCCATGGCCGTCGACAACTCCGTGAGCGTCTGGCTGTTCAGGGCGTTGAGGACCTTGGGGCGGTTCAGGGTGACGACGGCGACCGCGCCGTCACGTTCGATCAGGAGGTTGTCAAAGGTCATGCGAAGGCCGCCTCATTGTACCCCACGCCCACGCCGCGCCGAGACCCACCGCCGCGCCTGCGGCGTCGTTCCAGACGTCGCGCCATTCCGCATATCGCGTTGGCACGTACATCTGGATCCACTCGACCGACAGGCCGTGCAGCAGCGCAATCACGAACGCCAGCAGCATCGCCGCAGGCGTGACGGCGGCCCAGCGGCCCCTCGCGGTAGCGCGCAGGGTGACGATCGCCAGCACGCTGTAGCCGACAGCGTGTTGCGCGGTATCCGAGAACCAGTTGCCGATCGGCGCCGGCACCTCCGGCACAGTGGCGCCGTAGTAGATCACGGCCATCACGATCGCGACCGGCAGCCAGAGGCTGATCACAGCGGGAAGAGGCGCAGCACCCAGCCGAGCACGATCGCCACGACGACGAACGTCCCAAACATCTTCGCGCCGAGCGCGAGTTGCTCCCTGGGGGTGTCCTTGGTGATCGTCGCGAAGATCACAGAGACGAAAAACGCGAACACGAGCATCAGGCCGAAGTGGCTCGTCATTTACTTGCGGCCCAGGCGCACGTCGTACGCGTCAATCGCGACCAGCATGTTGAGGAGGCCGGCGACGATCAGGAAGGTGTTGCCGTACTCGTAGGACGCGGCGGTCACGAGGCCCTGGCCGAGATCGAGCGCACGCGCGATGAAATACGGAATGCCCATGCCGAGATTAGCCACGGCCGCGAGACCAACAAGGGGATCGGAGAAATCGAAGGCCGCGAGCCGGCCGTTGAGCGCGAGGCCCATCGCGAACATCGCAGTGAGCGCCAGGAAAAAAATCACGCTCTTCTGCCGCCGCCCGAGCATCAGATGACCGGCGCCGGGGACAAGCCACGACACCACAACCACGACAGCGGGAGGCACGGGTTCGAGTTTACCTCAGGTCTTTTGCGAGGACGGCCGCGACCACCGCGCCGGCGGCGAGTCCAAGCGGCACCGCGAGCACTGCGCGCGTCGCGTTCGATCCATCCCACACGTCGAGCACGCCGCTCGCGAACGACACGATGGTCGGCACCGCGGCGATCGCCACAATCGCGATCGCACGCCGCGGCATCACCTTGATCGGGCGCCAGCGGCGTCCCGCTTTGATCGCCCACCAGGCCACGAATCCGGCGGCCCCGCCGAGATACAACCCCGTGCACCGTGCGCACACCGGCAACTGGCGGCCGTCGATGAAGAACGACCGATCGGGCAGTTGGTGGCAAATCACGCTGCCGATCGCAAAAATAAATGCGAGAGCTAAGTCCATCTGTATCAGTCAGTTGCGTAAACAGTATGCGAGCTTGTGAAAAATGGAACTTGCCAAACACCCCTTCCGTCTAACACCATTTGAAGTCCGAACACCGTTTATCTCAGCCACCGATTTCACCGACTCACGCCGATTACAGGCGCGCTACACCAAGTATGGGCACTAAAGAACGCCAGGACCGCGAACGCCAGGCCGTCACGGCCTCCATTCTCACCGCCGCACGGGACCTTTTCGTGGCCGAAGGCTATCAGAGCGTGTCGATCCGCAACATCGCCGAACGCATCGAGTACAGCCCGGCCGCGATCTACAGCTACTTCGCCAGCAAGGACGACATCTTCCTCGCGCTCGCCGCGGAAGGCTTTCATCAACTCGATGCGAAAGTGCAGGCGGCGATGACCGCCGGCGATCCGCTCGAGAACGTCCGCACCGGCTGGTGGGCCTTCTACGAATTTTCGCAGGAGCAACCCGCGTATTTCCTGCTGATGTTCGTCGATCGCTCGGTGCCGCGCATCACGCAGCAGTGGGAGGGCTTCGAGTTCCTGCAGCAGATGTTGAACAACGCGGTCGGCGCGATTCAGCACGCCATCGACGCCGGCGCGTTTCCCAAGACGCTCAACCCGAACGCCGCCATGCACATGTTGTGGGCCGCGTTGCTCGGTCCCGCGGTGGTCGGCATCCGCCATCGCCTGGCCACCGGCGAGGACTACGACGCGCTCGCGCGCGACGTGCTCAACGCCACTATCGCCGGCCTCCAATCCGGCATCGAAACCTCGTTCGTGTCGTGCAAGTGCCCCGAAGAAGGAATCGCGGGAGCCCCGGTGCCCGATGGAGTAGGTCGTCATGAGTCGTAGTCATTTTCCGCAACTCGTCCTTGGTTCGGTTCTCTTGCTTGGCTCATCCCTGGTGGCAGCAGGATGCGGTGCGCCCTCCACGACGGCAGAAGCCGCGCCCGAAAGCACGGCCGCCGCTGCGCCGGTGGTTGACGTGCCGGTGGTGAAGGCATCCGTTGGCACGATCGAATCGGCGCTCGAGATTTCCGGCACGCTGACACCTCGCACCCGCGTCGGGGTGAAGCCGAAACTGCCGGGCACGCTCGAACAGGTACTGGTCGACATCGGCGATGCGGTGAAGGAAGGCCAGACGATCGCGACCATCGATCGGCGTGAGATCGACGCGCAGGTAGATGCGTCCATCGCCGCCGTCGGCGTGGCCAAGGCGACACTCGACACTGCGGAGGCCAACCTGGCCAATGCCGTACTCGAGCACGACCGCGCCAGGAACCTCTTCGACAAGGGCGCGCTGCCCCGCCAGCGTCTCGAAGCCGCCGATACCGCGCACCGCGCCGGTCTGGCGCAGCGCGAGCTGGCCAACGCGAATCTCGCGCAGGCGAACGCGGCCCTGCGCCGCGCCCGCGAAGTGCAGAAGAACGCGACCATCACCTCGCCCCTGACCGGCTTCGTCGTTGAGCGCAACTACGACGCCGGCGCGATCCCCGGCGACATGCCAATCGTCGTCGTCGCCGACCTCCGGCAGATGAGGCTCGAAGCCGGCGTGTCGGAGCTCGAGGCCGGCCGGCTGCGCGTGGGCATGAACGCCGAGGTGGCCGTGCAGGCCAAGCCGGGCAGCACCTTCGCCGGCCAGCTCGCGGCGATCGCGCCCGAAGTCGACGAGCGCAACCGTCACTTCAGAATCGAAGTGCGCGTGCCCAACGACGGTCGCGCCTTGCTGTCGGGCATGTACGCGACCGCGCGGATCATCGAGGCCAACCAGGCCGGCGCGATCCTCGTGCCGAAAGACGCCGTCGCCACCAGGGACGGCAAGCGCGTGGTGCAGAAAGTCGACGGCGACACGCTGACCACGGTGACGGTGACCGAGGGGCTCGCCGATGGTTCGCGGGTGCAGATCGTCAGCGGCCTTGCCGCCGGCGATGTGGTGCTCGCCGACGCCCGCCGCCAGCTCGCGCCCGGTGCGAAAGTACGCGGCATTGAGAGCCGATAGCCGAGAGCTGGTAGTTGACTGCTGATTGCTGATTGCTGAGTACTAGTCATGTGGATCTCAGATACCTCTATTAAGCGGCCCGTATTCGCGACGATGGTGATCGTCAGCTTCATGGTGCTCGGCATCGTGTCGCTCGGCCGGCTGGGCATCGACCTGTTCCCCGAGGTCAACTTTCCTTTCGTCAACGTGCTGGTGCCGTATCCCGGCGCGGGTCCCGAAGAGGTCGAGACGCTGGTCACGCGGCCGATCGAAGACGCGGTGGCGGGCATCAACGGCGTGAAGCGCGTGATCTCGACCTCGGCCGAGGGCCTCGCGATGGTCGGCATCGAGCTGCGGCTCGAGATCGATCCGCAGGCTGCCACGGCGGAAGTACGCGAAAAGGTCGCGGCGATCCGCTCGCGGCTGCCGGAACAGATCAAGGATCCGACGATCAACCGCTTCGACGTGTCGGCGCTGCCGATTGCGACCTACGCGGTGGGCTCGGCGAGCCTGGCCTCGGACGTCACGCGCCGGATGGTCGAGGACGACATCAAGCCGCTGCTCGGACAAATCGACGGCGTCGCCGCCATTGAAGTCAACGGCGGCCAGGTCCGCGAGCTGCAGGTCAATCTCGATCCCCGCCGCCTCGAGGCGTTGAACCTGCCGATTACCGAGGTCGCCGCGAAGCTCGCCGCCGACAACCTCGATGTGCCCGGCGGGCAAGTCCGGCGCGACGGCAAGGCGGTGTCGCTGCGGACCCAGGGGCAATACCGCAGCGCCGCGGCGATCGAGAACGTCATCCTGCGCTCGAGCGCGGGCTCGACGGTACGGGTCAAGGACGTCGGCGACGTGATCGACGGCTACCAGGATCGCGTGTCGACGACGCGCCTGAACGGCGAAGACGCGGTCTCGTTCTCGGTGCGCAAGCAGTCTGGCGCCAACACGGTCGAAGTGCAGACCAAGATCGACGCCGCGCTCGCCAAGGCAGCACCGTCGTTCCCCGCGCTGCAGATCAAGCAGGTGCACACCGACGCCGAGGCCATCATGGAGAACGTCACCGACGTCCGCGGCCACATCATCTTCGGCGGCATCATGGCGGTGCTGGTGGTGTTCGTGTTCATGCGCGACTGGCGCTCGACGGCGATCACGGCGCTGGCGCTGCCGACCTCGGTGATCGCCACGTTCTTCTTCATGTACGCGATCGGCTTCACCATCAACATGATGACGCTGATGGCACTGTCGCTGGTCATCGGCATCTTGATCGACGACGCGGTGGTGGTGCGCGAGAACATCTATCGCCACATGGAGCTCGGCGAGGATCCGATGACCGCGGCGCGCAAAGGTACCTCGGAAATCGGCCTCGCCGTGATGGCCACCACCTTCACCATCCTGGCGGTATTCCTGCCGGTCGGTTTCATGACCGGCATCGTCGGCCTGTTCTTCAAG
>JALDXK010000208.1:0-9291 GCA_032155105.1 Acidobacteriota bacterium | reverse complement strand
CTTGCACACAACGATTCGGCAAGCGCCGTGTAACCGGAGATGTCGACAAACAGGACGGCGCCGCGAAATGCCGTCGATTCGGCGCCATCCCGACCGGGGCGAGACAGCCGCTGCAGGAGCGACGTTGCGACAAAGCCATCGAGGCGTTCCATAGGGACCGGACTGCGGCGCCCATACTACCGCCGATACGTCAGCGTGATACCGAGCAGGTCTCCCCGCGATCGATAGATGCCGCTGTTGAGATCGACGTTGGAACCTGGCGGGCGGTTCACGACACGTCCGCGCCGGTCGGCGTGGGCCACAACGTGATACGCCACGTCCAACGTCATCCGTGGCCGAAACGCCCATCCCGCTCCGATCATCATGTGGTTGCGCTGCGCCTCTGGCAGCAGCGGGGTGACGGTCTCGTCCGGCGCCGCCGCCTGTGTAAATGCATAGCCGCTTCGCACCTGAAGCGCGGGAGTAACGGCATACTCGACACCCAAGCGCAGAGCACCGATATCGCGGTAATTCTGGACGAGCTGCTCATCTGGCGTCGATGGATTGGCGAAGTCGAGTGTCACCGTGTCGAACACCGACCAACCCACCCACTGGTAATCGGCAAAGATGGTGAGCGGGTCGGTGGGCCGTACGGCCACGCCGAGTACGAACTGCGCTGGCATCTCCAGTTCAGTCGTGGCGGGCTGGTTCGGCAGGTTCGAGAGCACCTGGGCGACGAGCGGATCCAGGGGAGCGCCGATTGGCAATCCAAGTGGGTTCGCTTTCGTCACCACGATGCTGCCGGGTGTCGGCGTAAACGTGGCCTCACCGTCGTACGACAGCGTGATCCCCGACAGGTACTTCGCACCGACCTGCACGCGATCGTTGATCTGCAACCGCATCCCGACGTTGAAGCCAACACCGGTTGCGCCGGATGCAGAGAGCTGCGTCGTCGCGACGTCCGTGCGATCGTTGACCAGCGCGCCGAAAGACAACCCGGTCGCGCCCAACGGCACAGTGGCAAGGTCTTCGCGCCGGTTCAACTCGACGGAACTGCGCGCGATGGTCGCGCCACCGCCCACCGACACCGCGTTGGTGAGCGCATACGCCACGGTCGGCTGAAGGTAGAACGTCTTCAGCGTGGAGTCGAAGCTCACAAATCGCCCGTCGAATTCCAGCGGCCATTGCACGCCGAGCCCATACGGCGCGAAGCCACCGACGCCGATGGCCAGCCGCGAGTTCACGCCGTAGGTGAAGTAGGCGTACGGCACCGGCGCAACGGTGCGCTCGAGCGATGTTCGCGTCGAGTCGTCCGAGGTGAAGCTGCCGGTGCCGAACACCAGCAGGCCGCCGCTGCCGAACGTGATCCCTTCGTGACCGGCAATCGCCGCAGGGTTCACCGCAATGGCCGATCCGTCGTCACACGGCTGCGCCACGCCAGCCGCGCCCCGTGCCATCGCGCAGGCGCTCAGCTCGTAAATGCCGAAGCCCTGGGCGGCCACGCGAACGGGTGCGGCGAAGAACGCCGCGGCGACGAGAAGCCGGACAACCATTGACGTGTCTCCTTGGCGCGCTCGCGCGCGCGTTGACTCTAACCGAGAATGCTCGACAGCCATTGCGAAAACGGTGCACGAGAGCGGCGCCGCCCTACACACAGCGCATCCAGCGCCGCCTCGAGTTCACTCGCGCTCTGATAACGGTGCGCCGGTAGCTTTGCCATCGCGCGTCCGACGACGCCATCAAAGGCCGCCGGCACTTCAGGGTTGAACAGCGACGGATCCACAGGCTGCTGATGCAGGATCGCGTCGACGAGCCGCGCCATCCTGGTTTGCGGGAACGCCGGCATGCCCGTCGCCATTTCGTAGAGCACGGCGCCGGCGCTGAAGATGTCGCTGCGCTCGTCGGCGGGCTCGCCGCAGAGTTGTTCCGGCGACATGTACGGCATCGTGCCCGCCAGGCCGAACTCGATGCGGCTGCGTGTCGTCGCGTCGCCGGCCGCCTGATGGCCGGACCCCGATGGCAGTAACTGCGCGAGCCCGAAGTCGAGGATCTTGAGCTCACCGGCGGGCGTGACCTTGAGGTTTGCCGGTTTGATGTCGCGATGCACGAGTTGCGCGTCGTGGGCGGCGGCGAGCCCCTGCATCATCTGTTTGCCCAGTCGAAGGACCTCAGGGAACGGCAACGGGCCGTTCGCCAGCAATTCCTTCAGCGTGACGCCAGCCACGAACTCCATCACGATGAAGTCGCGTTTGGACTCCGACAGCAGGTCGTAGATGGCAGCGATATGTGGGTGGCTGAGGCGCGACAGCGCGCGCGCCTCAGCTTCCAGCTCCGGCTCGGGATCAGCCTCGAGCCCTCGCTGGTGGTGACACACCTTGATCGCCACGTGCCGCTGCAACCGCCCGTCGCGCGCGCGATAGACGTTGCCCATCCCCCCGGAACCGATCAGGTCGACAATCGCGTACCGCGACACGGTCGTTCCAATCAGATCAGCCTGGTCATTTGCGGCGTCCATCTCACACCTTCTTTCTTGTATAGGCGGAGACTACGGCTCGCGTGGCGGGGTGTCTGTGACTGGGGTCACGGCAGGGGTGTGATTCTGATCACACGAGTGAAAAACATCCGTAGAATGCGGGGCGAAGCGGTCGGCAATGCTCACCAGGAGGGATAGCCCGGCGCATGGACAGGAACACGGTCAGCACCATCCTGAAGACGGTCCCGTTGTTTGCCGGCTTGCCGGCACCTGAACTGGAGGCGCTCACCTCTGCCGCGCGCCCGGTCAGCTTCAAGAAAGGCGCACGGATCTTCGAGGAGGGCGCGACGGCTGATTGCTGCTACGTGCTGACGTCGGGGAAGGCGCGCGTGGTGCTGTCGGGAAGCAGCGGCACGGAGATCCTGCTTCAAATGCTCGCCCCTCCCGCCCTCATCGGCGAAATCGCGCTCCTCGACAACTCCACGCGTTCAGCGTCGCTCGTGGCGTCTGAGCCGTGCCACTTGTTGCGAATCCCTGCGGCTTCGCTCCAGGCGCTGCGCAAGGATCCCGAGTTCGAGAATCGCCTCGTGCGCGGACTGATCCGGATCCTGCGGGCATCCGAGGATCGCGTGCGCGTGGTCACGACGTTCCCCGCGGTCAAGCGCGTGGCCTGGTGTCTTGGCCGAATCGTGCGCGCCAGCGGGCGTCGCGAGGGAACGACGATTGTCATCGACAAGCCGGCGCATCACGACCTGGCGGAAATGGCGGGCTGCACGCGCGAGACGGTCAGCCGTGCGCTGCAGGTGCTCCGACGCAGGAAATATGTGACTTGGGATGACGACGTGATGCACATCGATGTGGAGGCGATGCAGCGGTACCTGACGACGGAGTTGTCCGTCGGGATGTGACGTGTTCCTTCAGTCAGTCGAACAGGTTCTGCATATCAATCTCCAGCGCCGCGACCAGCGCTCGATCCACCTCGCGCAGCTGTGATGGCTGCAGCGCGCCGACGAAGGCGGTCAGCCGAGACTTCTGGAGACTGACCAGTTCGTCGCAGTGCAGCGCGCTCTCGTGTTTCAACCCTTCGTCGATCCCGACGGGGACCTGGGTGGCCAGGCCATGCCGCGCCGAGTACACGGGCACGCAAATCACGGTCGCAAACCGTGAGTCGATCACGGCCTGCCGGCTGACCACCGCAAACACGCGCGACGCCTTCGGATCCTCGCTGCCAGGCTTGCGGACGCGATACAGATGGCCGCGTCTCACGGCTCGCCCTGATAGGCG
This sequence comes from Acidobacteriota bacterium, assembly GCA_032155105.1. GTDB lineage: Bacteria > Acidobacteriota > Vicinamibacteria > Vicinamibacterales > UBA2999 > 12-FULL-67-14b. The sequence continues at coordinate 5,555 of JALDXK010000208.1, read as the reverse complement.
AGGACGTCCTCCGCCTCGGCATTGAGTGCATCGGCATGCCGGTTGATTTGTGCGACTTCGCGCTCGCGCGCGCGGCGAACGGCCTCGTCGTTGAGCCGTTCGCGGAGGAGCCGCTCGATGGTTTCGGACCGGCTCTCGCCCTTGCGGGCGGCCCGCTTGACCGACACCAGGAGGTCTTCTGAAAGTGTGACTGATGTCTTACTCTTCATCCTACTTCAGGATACCACGCCACCGGACCGAGAGGATGAAACCGAACGATAATCACCCTGCTCATGACCTCCGTCATTGCCTGGCTCGAGGCGACCATCGCGGCCATCCCGCTTCCGCTGCTGGAGGTGTGGAGCCGGTTCAGTTACCTCGTGGGCCTGGGGTTGGCGATCGGCGCGTTCGGCGGCTTCACGTTTCGCATCGGCGATCGGTGGGGATTTGGCCGGCAGCGCCAGCAGTGGAACGGCAAGGCGTTCCTGAGCCTGCCGCTGACATTCGTGCTGATCATCGCGACCGGCTACCTCGGGTCCTTCATCGTGTTCGTGCCGGGCGCGCAGACCTTCGAGTCGCTGAAGGATCTCGTGGTCCTGCTGGCCGTGGTGCTGCTTGGCTATCCCGCGCTCATCGCCGTACCGCCCGCGTACATGCTTTCGGATCTGATCGAAGGAGTGCCGCCGGGCTTCGTCCTGAGTTGGGCGGAGGGCTACTTCTTCTGGACCGCTTTCGTGTGGATGGCGTATCAGCTCATCGGCCGCGATCCCGATTTCCGCCGGCCGAAGACGTGGGCACGCTACGGCGTGTTCGTCGTGCTGATCATGCTGTTCGACCCCGCGATGTGGGGCTTCATCTGCTCGGAGCAATTCACCTCGGCGATCTCGTACCGGCACATCTCGTCAGCGCTGTTCTTCACGCTGGCCGTGACGTGGATCCTCGCGCCGGGCGCCTTTCTGCTCGCCTTGCCGCTCGCGCGCCGGTTCGGATGGTTCTGGGCGGAGATTCCCGGGCAGGTTCGCGAGCGCGCGCTTGGCAACGGCGAATGGATCTGGGAATCGGGACGCGGACAGCTGCGTGGCGACGTCAGGCCGCACGCCGAAGGCGTGCCGATCCGGATTTTCATCTTCACGCCGTTCATCGCCCTCGTGCTGGTGATGGTTGGCGCCACGGCCATCGTCGCCCTGCGGAGCGCCGATGCCGACGCGGCGAGGCTGGCGGTTCGACTGCATCATGAAACGTCGAACAACATCCGCTTTCAATTGGACGGCTACCTCGCCCGGTCACCATCGCCGATCGATGCCGCACAACAGGACGCGCTGGTCTCGCTGCTCCGCGGCCATGGCGTTGGTGCGGAGGGTCGCGCGTTCATTCTTGACCACGCCGGGACAACCGTCGCCTCGTCCGCACCGGACGGCGATCCGAAGGTCGCCAGTGCCATCGCCGCGCTCGCGCAGCACACCGGTTCGTCTGGCCTGCCTGAGGCGGCGGAGTTCCGGTTCGACCACGTGACGACACGTCCGCTCGCGCGTGAATCGTGGTTGGCATACGCGACCGCGTATCGCGACGACCGCGCGGCGCGTCAGTGGATACTCGTCGTGGCCATGCCTGAAGTGTTTTATCGCGCCGGCGTGCTCGAGGGCAGCAGCCGTTCGGCGATGGTCTTTGCGTTGGCCATGGCGCTCTCGCTGATGCTGGCCGCGGTGCTGGCCGCCCTGGTCACGGCGCCGCTGCGGCGCATCGCGCGCGCCACACAGACCCTCGCCACCGGCGACTTGAGTGCGCAGGTGCCAGACAGCAAGCTCGAAGAGCTGGGCGCCCTCGCGCGCTCGTTCAACGAGATGGCGGGCCGGCTCAAGGCGTCCTTCGATCGGCTGCAGCTTGCTGTCGATGCGGCCGGGCTCGGCATCTGGGACTGGGACGTCGAGCAGGATCTGCTGGTGTGGGACGACTCGTTGTACCAGCTCTATGGCGTTGACAAGAATCAGTTCACCGGCGCCTTTGACGCCTGGTCGCGATGCCTGCTTCCGGAAGACAAAGCTCGGGCCACCATTGAAGTCGAACAGGCACTCCGCGCCGACCGCGAGTACCGATCCGATGTCAGGATCCGGCGGTCCGACGGCGCGATTCGCACTATTCGTTCCGTTGGCCAGATCATCCGCAACGCCGACGGCCGGCCGGTGCGAATGGTCGGCATCAACCGTGACGTCACCGAGCTCGTCACCGCCGAGCGCGAGCGCGAACAGCGGCGTGAGCAGCTCGAGGCGCTGGTCGCCAGCCGTACCACCGAACTCCGCGCCGCGAAGGATGCCGCGGAGAGCGCAAGCCAGGCAAAGAGCGTGTTCCTCGCCAACATGTCGCACGAGATTCGCACGCCGATGAACGCGATTCTCGGCTACGCGCAACTGTTGGAACGCGATCCGCAGCTGGGCGAGGACCAGAAACAGAAGATCGACATTATCCATTCCAGCGGCACGCATCTGCTGACGCTGATCAACGACATCCTGGAGATGTCGAAGATCGAGGCGGGGCGCACGACGCTGTCGATCGCACCGTTCGAGCTTCACGCGCTGCTCCACGACGTGGAGTGGATGTTCCGGGGCTTGGCCGAGAACAAGGCGCTCGCGCTCACGTTCGAGCAGGATGCCGATCTGCCACGGTGGCTGTCGGGCGACGCCGGCAAGGTTCGCCAGGTCGTGATCAACCTGCTGAGCAATGCCGTCAAGTTCACGAGCAGCGGACGCATCGCCGTTCGCGCCACCTCTCGTCCTGAGGGCGACCATCGCCTTGCCATCACGATCGCCGTTGCCGATACCGGGCCAGGGATCGAGGCGCGCCATCTCACGCGGATCTTCGATGCGTTCGAACAGGCGGAGGCGTCGAGCGGCGCCGCCGGCACGGGACTGGGCCTCGCCATCAGCCGGAATTTTGCGCGCCTGATGGATGGCGGCCTGATGGTCGAAAGCACGCCAGGCCAGGGCAGCGTCTTCACGTTCTCGTTCGTCGCGACTGCCGCGAGCTATCCCGTGGCCAATACCGAGCACGACGCGCGCGAGGCGGGCGTGGATGCGTTCGTGCGGACGCCGTACCAGGCGACGCGCTCGAACCTGCCGCAGTACCTGGACGGCGTGCCTCCGGCGCTGCTCGATCAGTTGTGGTCCGCCGCGATCGAAGGGCGCGCCACGCGGCTCGAGTCGCTCGCCGATCTCGTTGCGCCACATTCGGAGGATGCGGCGGCCGAGATCCGATTGCTGGCGAGAAACTTCCGCTACGACGTGCTGATGTCGGCACTGCGACCTGTCCCGCCGAAGCGGGAAAAGACAAGCCGCGAAGGCGGAGCGCGAGTGGCCGGTGAAGGAGCCGCGCGATGAGCCACGAATCCACGCCGACCGCGGCCAGCGTGCTCGTGGTCGAGGATACGATCGCAAACCTGCGCCTCTTGTCGGACCTGCTCGGCAGGCAGGGCTACGAGGTGCGCGCGGTGACCAACGGACGGCACGCGCTGCAGGCCGTGGAGCGTGACCCTCCCGATCTGATCCTGCTCGACATCAACATGCCCGAGTTGGACGGCTACGAAGTCTGCCGTCGTCTCAAGGCGGCCGACCAGTCGAGGGACGTGCCGGTGATTGTACTGACCGCGTTGACCGACACCGCCGACATGGTCCGGGCCTTCGAAGCCGGCGCCGTCGACTACGTGACCAAGCCCTTCCGGTTCGAGGAAGTCCTGGCGCGAGTGAAAACCCACCTCGCGCTGCGTCGGGCGCAGGCGGAACTGGCCGGCAATTACGCGCGCCTTGGTGCCCTCGAACGGATGCGCGACGACCTCGTCCGCATGGTCATCCACGACCTGCGGTCGCCGCTGACCACGCTCGATCTCAACCTGCGCATGCTGATGGAGTCGTCCGCCGGATTCACCGACGACCAGCTCGAGATGCTCCACGCCGCGCTCGAGGAAACCGAGACGGTGTTCGCGATGACCAAGGACGTGCTCGACGTGAGCCGTCTCGAGGAATGCAAGATGCCCATCGATCGGCGCGTGTGGGACCTGACCGAGATGGCTCGCGACGTGTGCACTTCTCTACAGAGCCTCGACTCGCGGCGGAGTATCGACCTCGACGCCCCCGGATCCGTCGAGGTGACATGCGACGGCAGTCTCGTCCGGCGTGTGATCGAGAACTTACTGGGCAACGCCATCAGGTATACACCAGCCGGCAGCCGCATCCGCATCGCCATCGCCAGGCGCCCCCAACGCGGTCGGCTGGAGGTACAGGATCAAGGGCCAGGCGTCCCGGTAGAGGCGCGGCAGACGATCTTCGAGAAATTCGCGACCGTCGGGGCTCACCGCGAGTCGACGTATCACTCCGTCGGATTGGGTCTGGCGTTCTGCAAACTCGCCATCGAAGCACACGGCGGGACGATCGGTGTGGATCCCGGCATTCCGGTGGGCAGCACGTTCTGGTTCGAACTCCCGGTGTGAATGCCTGAGCCTGATCCAGATCACCTTCCAACTCGGCCGCACGAGATCTCCTCGAAGCTCAACAAGTGTCCGTCGTTGACACCTGTCAGACGCGGACGAATAATCCGCGCTGCGCTCGGCTCGCCTCACGACGCTGAGCGCAATTCGTTGTCGTCTTTCCAGTCGGACCCGCCTGTGCCTTCGCATGGAGAACACAATGGAGACACATCGATGCAGCGTGAGGGCATTCACAAGGATTAGCCTGTTCGCGGCTGCCGTATCGCTTCTCGGACTCGCCTTTGAAAGAACGCTTCACGCGTTCAATTACGTAGTCGACGCCAACGGTACCTACTGGGGCATCCAGGACGCCGCATCGCCGCGCGTCGATACCGGCAGCATCCGGGCCACGCAGATCGCGCCAGGCGGGAACAATGTGCCCTTCAGCACGCAGATCAATGGCTTTGGCGGCATCAAGGTCCTCGTGGAGACCAGGAAGCCTCCTCGCTTCAACGGCGAATTGATGCGCGGCTTCGGCCTGACCTTCGACGGCGTCGATCGCTTCGCGACGACGACGTCAGTGGGTCTGGGTGGCGTGACGATTTCGCGCTCGGTCTACATCAACCGCGGCGCAAATTACGGGCGCTGGCTTGACAGTTTCACCAACACCACCGACAGGACGCTGAGAATCCAAGTCGCCTTCGGGGGCCAGTCGGGCATCGGCACGGCGGCGGTGTCAACCACGGTGGTCAACACCTCCAGCGGCGACACGCTGGTCACGCGCGAGGACTCGTGGGTCGAGGTCGCCACGCCGCTGGCGGCTGCCACGCCCGTTGGTGGCCCGCAAATCACCGTGATCGGAACTCCGAGCACACCCGCGGAGCCCTTCAGCGGTGCGATGACCTTTGCAGGCAACTGGCTCCTGGACAGCTTCAACGACCCGCTGGTCTACACCGGCCATGAAGCGAACTTCCAGGCCTACGTGAACACGCTCACGATTCCACCCGGCAAGAGCCGGTCGCTCCTGCACTTCGTGGTGCTGGGGCCACGGGTCGATGCAGAGACGTCTGCCGGCGAGCGCGCGGAGATTCAGGCAGAAATCGGCGCCGTGGCAGAGGAACGG
>JALDXK010000207.1:0-9321 GCA_032155105.1 Acidobacteriota bacterium | reverse complement strand
CGCCCGTAAGGCGCGCCGTGCAACCCAGCCAAGAGGGCCAGGGCCAGCGCCGGGCGCAGCGTCCACTCACCGTGCAACATGTCGGGCAGCCCGAGCGGCGCGGTGATGACCAGCGCCACGCCGAGCGCGCGCCACATCACCGGCACCGCGCCATTGCGCTGCTGCAACGGGCGGGCGATGTTGAGCGCGATGCCGTAGGAGATGAGCGCCGCCATGATCAACGCGACGCCGAACGCGCTGCTCGCGCCGCCCATCGCCGGCAGCGCCATCACCACCGCCCCGCCGAAGCCGACCACCAGCCCGACGATGATGCCGCGCTCCGGCAGCTGGTGCGCGACGAGGCTCGCCACTGCCGCCACGAACAGCGGCGTGGCGCCGTTCAGCATGCCAGTGAGCGCCGACGACACGTGCTGCTCGGCAAACGGAAACATGCTCAGCGGGAACGCCAGCCACAACACGCCGAGCGCGGCCGTACCCGCCCAATCGGACCGGGCCACCGGCCGGCGGGCCGACGGGAACAGGGACAGCGTCACAAACCCGATCGCGATCCGCGTGAAGGTCACCCCGTTGGGCGCTACCGCCTCGAGGCCTTCGGCAATGAACAGGAACGACGCGCCCCAAATCACCCCGGGGACGACCACCAACGCCCAGTCGACAATCGAGCTCTTCACGTCCTTCACGATCGCCCCTGCGAACGTTTAGGACAAGTGAATAATTTTGTACGATTTAGTTTAGTATCGCTTGTATGTTGAACCTCGATCGCCTGCGCGCCCTGCATGCTGTTTCGGCCCACGGCTCGATCATCGCCGCCGCCGAAACGCTCAACGTCACCACGTCGGCGGTGTCGCAGCAACTGGCGAAACTCGAGCTCGAGACCGGCCAGACGCTGCTCGAGCGGCACGGCCGCGGCGTGCGCCTGACCGACGCCGCCAACACCCTGGTGTCGCGCACCCAGCGGGTCTTGTCGCTGCTCGAGGAGGCGGAAGCCGAGCTCGAAGCCAAGGACACCGCGGTCGCCGGGCAGATCACGATCGCCGCGTTCGCCACCGCCGCGCGCGGGCTGGCGCCGCAGGCCATCGCCGCGCTGCGCAAGAAGTACGGCCAGCTGTCGGTCACGTTTCACGAGATGGAACCGGGCGAATCGATCCCCAAGCTGGTGCGCCGCGACGTCGATGTGATCATCATCAACGACTGGCAGAATGCGCCGCTCGCCCTGCCCGATGGCCTCACCAAGGCGCCGCTCTTCGACGACATCGCCGACATCGCGCTGCCGCCGGGCCATCGCTTCGCGAACGTGAAGACGGTGAGACTCAGCCAGCTCGCCGGCGAGGAATGGATCGCGTGGCCGGGCGGCTCGATCTGTCACGACTTCCTGATGCACACGCTGCGCAAGGAGGGGCACGAGCCGCGCGTGACGCACACGGCGGGAGAATACGCGACGCAACTGGCGTTGGTCGCCGCAGGCCTGGGCGCGTGCATCCTGCCGCGGCTCGGACGCGGTCCGGTACCGGCCGGCGTGAGCGTGGTGCCCACCGAACCGGCCTTGCGCCGGCATGTCTACGCGGCGTGGCGCACGCAGGCCACGCGCCGCATCGCGATCCAGGCAGCGGTCGAGCAGTTCCAGGTGGCCGGTAGCGATCTCGCCAAGCGTTCGAGCAGCACGAATGGCGCCAGGCGTCCCAGGAACTAGGTGGCGCATTCGCCGTCGGTGGTCTCCGGCCTGAACGCGGTAGTCTCTGCGAGGTCGATGAAGTCCTCGGGCTGCGACGTGTCGAGGGTGAGCGCTTCGAGATCGCTCAACAGCGCCTTGATGCGCGGCACCTCCAGCCGCCGGAAGAACGACACGGGAGATTCGCCGTCGCGCTTCTCCGCGGCGTAGAGCCGGACGAGACGCTCCAGCGCCAGCGGCGCGCGCCGCGCCGGCACCTTGGCCGCCAGCCGCCCGAACGTGGTGCCGTCCGCGTCGATGCCGCCGCCGACCTGGACGAAGTACTGCGGCACCGCCTTGCCGTCCACCTTGCGCAGCGAGCCCTGGAACCCGATGGTGGCGATGTGATGCTGGCCGCACCCGTTGGGACAGCCGCTCACCTTGACGTCGAGCGCGCGGGCCATCTCGATCAGCTCGGGGTTGGCGCGCAGGTGCTGCTCGACGGCCTGGCCCAACCCGCGCGACTGCGTGACCGCGAGCTTGCACGATTCAGCGCCCGGGCAGCTCGTGACGTCGGCGATCGAATCGGCGTCGGGCAGCGCGAGGCCCGCGGCGGCCAGCGCTCGATGCAGCGCGGGCAACTCGACGCGCGTGATCCACCGAAACACCACGTTCTGCACGGCCGTCACGCGCACGGTACCGTCGCCGTACGCCGCCGCCAGCTCACCGAGCACGCGGAACTGCGCGGCGCTGAGGTCGCCGAGCGGCACCGTCACCGTTGCCACCGCATACCCGTCCTGCTGCTGTGCGCGCACGTTGGTCCGAACCCACGCCGCGAAGTCGCGATCGGCGTGTTCCGGCGAGGTGCGCAGGATCGGCACGATGCCGGGGCCTTTCATTGCGGCGGATGTGACCCTCGCGAGAATGTCCGCCGCCGCTGGCCCTGGCGGGCGTGCCACGCTCTCGACCGGCGACTCGTGCGCGTCGGGCTCGATCGCGAACGGCAGCGCGTGCCCGCCGCCGGCGCGCACGTCGGCCAGCGCCGCGTCGAACGCGTCGCGCCAGGCCTGCCAGCCCATCGCCTTGATCAGGAACTTCATCCGGTTGCGCTGCTTGTGCTGGTAGTCACCGCGTTCGTGGAACACGCGAAGCACCGCCTCGGCGACGTTGAGCATTTCTTCGGCGGGCAGGAAGTCGAACAGCGCCGCGCCCGACGTGGTCATGGTGGCGGTGCCGCCGCCGATGAACACGCGGAATCCGCGGCGGCCGTCCTGCATCCGGGCGAGCCAGCCGATGTCGTTGATCGTCAGCTTGATGTGATCCGACGCGCAGCCCTCGAACGCAATCTTGAACTTGCGCGGCAGCGACGAGCTCAACGGATGGCGCAACAGGAAACGCGTCAGCGCTTCCGCATACGGGGTCACGTCGAAGGGCTCGTCCGCGGCGACGCCGGCGAATTGGCAGGCGGTGATGTTGCGCACCGAGTTGCCGCACGCCTCGCGCGTGGTCAGCCCCGCGTCGGCCAGCTCACGCATCGCCTGCTCCGCGTCGTGGAGCTTCACGAAATGCAGCTGGACGTTCTGGCGCGTGGTGATATGGCCGAACCCGCGCGAGTATCGCTCGGCGACGCCGGCCAGCGCATTCAATTGCGCCGCGGTGAGGACACCCTGCGGGATCTTCACGCGGATCATCTGCGCATCGTCGGCCTGCCGCTGGCCGTAGGTGCCGCGCACCAGGCGGAACACGCGCCATTGGTCGGGCGTGATCTCGCCGCGCTCGAACTTGCCGAGCATCGCCGCGAACTCGTCGATGTCCCGCTCGTCCGCGAACGTCAGTCGCGCGCGGCCGAAGGTATTGCGCTCAACGTGCGCCAACATACTGTGCTCCTTCGAGTCGCGACGCCACCGGCGCCACGTCTTCACCCTGCCACACACCGTCGGCCAACACGATCGGTAACGCCACGACGTCGCCGATGACGATGGTGCCTGGTCGATCGCCATGGGACCTGGGGATCGCTACCGAGGCGATATCCGCGAGCGGACCTCGCCACGTCCACGCGTGACGCGAGGCACCAACAATGACGGCGCAGGGCGTGTCACCACCCCAGCCCTGCCGCGCGAGCGCGGCGGCGACCTGAGCGCGTACCTGGAGGGCCATCAGGATCACCAGCGTCAGCCGCTGCGGCGGCAGATGAGCGAGTGTCTCGTCGAGCGTGTCTACCGGCGCACCGGTGAGGACGATGAAGCCGTGCGAATAACCCCGGTGGGTCACCGGAATGCCCGACAGTTCTGGCGCCGCCACTGCGGTAGTGACGCCGGGCACGACCTCGAATGGGATGCCGGCGTCGATCAGCGCCTCGGCCTCTTCCGCACCCCGTCCAAACACAAACGGGTCGCCGCCCTTGAGCCGGACCACCCGGCACCCCGCCCGTGCGTGCTCGATCAGCTTGCGCTCGATGGCCCGTTGCGAGACCTGCGCACCACCGCCGCGTTTGCCGACCTCGACGAGGCGCGCGCGTGGTGCGAGGGCGAGCACGTCGGGCGACACCAGGGCGTCGTAGAGTACGACATCAGCGTCACGCAGGCGCCGCGCGGCACCGAGCGTCAGGTGATCGGGATCACCAGGACCCGCGCCGACCAGCGAGACGAAACCGGCGTTCATGACGGCCGTTGTCCATGGCGATCGTCCACGTTCGCTCCTCCCGGTTCCACCTGCGCGCGTCGCGCTTCCGCCTGCGCGCTTCGCGCTTCCACCTGCGCGCGTCGCGCTACGGTGGACAAGTCGGTGGACAAGTCGGTGGACAGATCGGCAGGCATGTAGAGGCGGTTCAACGCGTCCAGCAGCGCCGGCCTCCGTGCCTGCATCGGCACCCCGTCGCGCCGCTGTTGCTCGCGCAGCTCGTTGGCCCGCGCGGCCCAGGTTTCGATGTCGGCAGGTAGCAAATCGTCGAAGGCCTCGCGCAGCAGACCGGCGAGCGCGGGCGCGCGGCCCGACGTCGAGAAGGCCACCGTCACGCCGCCACGGGCGATCGTGCCGCCGAGGTACGCGGTCGCGTTCGCGGGGTCGTCGACGGCGTTGACGAAGATGGCGCGGTCATCGGCGGCGCGTCGTACTTCATGGTTCACTTCCGGTGTCGCGGCCGCGGTCACGAACCACGCGCCATCAAGATCTGATGGCGCGAACGCGCGCTCGATCACCTGCACGCGCCCGCGATCGATGGCCTTCGACACGTCGGGCGCAATCACCGTCACGTGCGCGCCCGCGGCGAGCAACGCCGGCACCTTGGAGGCCGCCACCGTTCCACCGCCGACCACGACGACCCGCCGGTGATCGAACCGGAGAAACACCGGCAGGCGCGACAGGTCCGCGGTCGCGCCATCGATCGCCGGCGCTTCGGCGTCGTGCGGGCGAGCCAGTCCGGCGATGCCGATCGCCGAGGCGGCGAGGATCAGGTACGCCGCGAGCAGCCTCGGCGACGCGGAGGGGTGGGCAACGATGCCCTCGCTCGCCGCGTCGATCCACAGCAGCATGACGAGTCCGGCACACGCGATCACGATCCACAGCGGATGCCCGGCGACGCGCCGCCACCATCCCCGCCCGGAGTCGGGATCGACGAACGGTTCGATGCTTGCTGGTAATGCCATCTCTCTTCCCCAAGACGCAAAAAGGCCCGGAAAGCTGTGAAGCCTTCCGGGCCTGAAATGCTTGAAAACTGTTCGTGAGCGGCTAACGCCTATGAACGGTCAACGAAGACACTACGCGGCACGCGGAGGCTTGTTCTCCGTTGCAACAACACGCGCAGGTCGAGACCGTGAACACTAGAAAGCCCTTATCCCACGCCAGCTGAGGTCGTGTCAAGGCGGCCTGGTCAGCGCTCGATGCGAATCGAGCCGTCCCCGGTGCGGATGCGAAGGACCTTGCCGCCGTCACCCAGCTTCGAGCGCAGCATGCGCCGGCGCTCCCGCCGCTCGTCACTGCCCTCGCCGTCGCGGCGTTCCTCCGAGGCGTCCTCGATCAAGGGGTGCGAGGAACGCACGGTGCCGTCGCTGGTTTCGGCGTCCAGCTCGGCGTTGAACAGCCCCGGCAACGTCAGCACCACGGTACCGTCGCTGGTGGTGAGGTCCCAGTTGTCGGCCATCACCGTGTCGGCCTCAATCTGCGCGCGGATCGACCCGTCACCGGTGCGCGCCTTCAGCACGGTCGGCCTGGCGTCGATGCCGATGCTGCCGTCGGTGGTTTCGAGATCGATCGCGCCGGTGACGTTGTCGAGGCGAATCGAGCCGTCGCCGGATCGAATCTGAATGTCGCCGCCGAGCCGCGTGCCGGTGACGCTGCCATCCGCGGTGGTGAGCATGAGCTTGCCTTCGATGGCCTCGGCACGGATCGAGCCGTCGCCGCTGCGCGCCTGGATGTTGCTGTTGCGCGGCACCGCGACGCGCAAGCGGGCCGTCGGCGAAATATGCACGCCGACCGTCACACCCCGGTAGTCGCGGCGAGTCGGCCCGGTCACCTTGACCGTGACCACCCCATCCTTCTGCGAGGAGTCGACCTTGATCTCGTCGAGCAACTCCTGCTCCATGGCGCGGCGCTCGATCTCGACTTCCACTTCGGGCCGGTCCCACGAGTGCAGCTCGATGGCGCCATCGAAGGTGTCGAGCACGATCTCCGGTTGTCCGGTGAGCTTGAAGGTCAGCGTTTCGCGCGCCGACAGCCCCTCGGTGTTGAGGTTGACCTCGCAACCGGGGAAAACCGTTGTAGCGACCAGCACGCAGACAGCAACCGTCAGCCTCATTCGTGACCCCTCAGGGAATAGACGCATCCGAAGGTTCCAGATGTTCCAAAGGGTCCCAAATGTTCCAAGGGCATAGTGCGCCCGAACCCCACCCTTGGAACCCTTGGAACTATTGGAACGCCTGGCACCCTTGAATATACGTCTGGTGCACGCGCAAATCGCGCGTGAGCACCACCAGGTCGGCCGCCTTGCCGGTGGTAATTGCGCCCAGGTCGGCGAGGCCAAGTTCTTCGGCCGGAGTGGTGGCGCACATCCGCGCGGCGTCGGGCAACGACAGCTGCATCTGGTTGACCAGGAACCGGAAGGCGCCGTCCATGCTGAGGATGCTGCCGGCCAGCGTGCCGTCTTCAAGCAGCGCGCAGCGATCGGTGACCACAATCGTGCGATCGCCGAGGCGCGTGCGCGCCCCCGTCGGCAGGCCGGCGCCCGCCGTGCCGTCGGTGATCGCCATGATCTTCCGCGCCGTCTTCGCGCGGACGGCCATCGACATCAGGGCCGGGTGCACGTGCACGCCGTCGCAGATCAACTCCGCCGCCACCGCACCGGATTCGAGCACGGCGCCCACCACTCCCGGCGCCCGCGACGTGATCAGCGACATGCGATTGAACAGGTGCGTCGCGTGCCGCGCCCCGGCCTCGATCGCAGCGCGCGCTTCCTCGTAGGTCGCGCCGGTGTGCCCGAGCGACACGCGGTGCCCGTGCTGCACGAGGTCGCGCACGAGATCGATCCCACCCGGCAACTCGGGCGCGAGCGTTACGATGCCGACACTCGGCCGTTGGTCCGCGATCACGCGAAGAATGTCATCGCCCGTGAACTCACCGTTGGAACCGTTGGAACGAGTGGAACCATTGGAACCACCAGCGATGCGCAAACATTGAATGGGTTGCGCACCGTTGTATTCCGGATTGATGAAGTTGCTCTCGAGATGCGCCGGCAACACGCGCGCCGACGCCGGCAACGGATTCGCCCGCGCCGCACGCACGGCGTCCAGCAGCGTCGTGAGTGTCGCGGGCGTGCAGGCGATCGATGTCGGACAAAACGCGGTGACCCCGTACTTCGGCATGATCGCCGCCACCTTCCCGACCGCCTGCGCATCGTCGAGCACATCCACGCCCTCGATACCGTGCACGTGCACGTCGATGAACCCCGGCGCGATCAGGTGGCCGGCGAGGTCGAGCCAGGTGGCGCCCGACGGTCGATCGAGGACGGAGTCGTGAATGGATTGGATGCGGCCGTCGGCCACGACGATCGATCCGGCGTCGACCAGGCGGTCCGGCAGGACGATGGCCGCGCCGGCGAGAACGATCATGCGCCGACGCGCGCGGCCACCCTCGCCGCGCCGATGGCCACGGCATCCTCGCCGAGCGCGGAGAGCACGATGCGGACGAGGTCGGCCTGCTGTGGGTGGAGACGCCGGGCGCACTCGACCTTGATCGGTTCGAGCATCATGTCGCCCGACTGCGCGATCACCCCGCCGAGCACCACCGCCTCGGGATCGAACATCGTCGACAGGTTGGCGATCGCCATGCCGATGTATTTCGCGGTGTCGCGCACCACTGAGATCGACACCCCGTCGCCCGAGCGGCTGCCCTGGAAGATGTCGTCGGAGGTGATGCGCGCGAAGTCGCCGTTCACTTTGTCGGCGACCGCGGAGCAATCGCCGGACTTGATGCGCCACACGAAGCGGCGCACGATGCCGGCGGAACCGATTTCCGCCTCGAGGCTGCCGTAGCGGCGATAGTCCTCGCGCTCGACCGGGTTCATGGCCAGCCACCCCACCGCGGAGGCGAGGCCGTGCGCGCCGCGAAACGGTTCGCCGTCGAGCAGCACGCCTGCGGTGACGTGCTCGGCGATCGCGAAGGCGATGACCTGCTTCAACCCGCGCGCCGCGCCGCACCACTGCTCCGCCACCGCGGCCGCGGTGCCCGCGGCCATCGGCACGATCTCGGTTTCCCGAGAGGTCGCGTCGCGCAGCGCGTGGATGATGTCGGCGGGGATGTCGTCTCCGGCGGCGGGCATCGCCACCCCGATTCCAGACACGCCGCCGGTCGCGCCGCTGATGGCGCGCCGGGCCGCGTCGCGAATCGCCGTTGCGCCGAGGGCACCGGGCGCAGTGTCGGCGCGTGACCGCACCTGGCCGTCCGCATCCACAACGGCCAGGCGCGCGGCCTGGTCGGAGAGGTCGACGCCGAGGGTCGTGTCACGCATGCTCGGACTCGGACTGCCAATCAGAGTGCGCGTGCAGCTTGCGCCCGTCAAGAGGCAAGATCGTGGCGGCGAAGAGGTGCGTATCGAGCCGCTTCAGGAGCGCGGCCAGGCCCCGCTCGTCGGGCGCGGCGATGACCAGTACGCCACTGGTCTCGGCAGGCGGGAACTTGCGATCGTCGAGGTAATCACGATCGAGCGTCACGAGCGTGCGCCGCAGCTGGCGCGCCAGGCGGTAGTGCTCGATGTCGCGGGCGCGGCGCAGGTCGGGCTGATCCATCACGAACAGCACGTCCCACCTCAGTGTCTCGCGCATGAACGAGACGAGGCCAGCCGGCACGTTGGCGTCCGCGTAGATCCGCGGCCGATCGGTCACGGCGTCGGCGAGCGGCCCGAGTTCCGACCAGAGCGTGCCCATTATTTCTTGATCTTCTTGCGCGCTTCCTTCTCCAACTGGCGGACGAGCTCGACGCGCTGCGACAGCAGCGCCTTGCGTTTTCGGCGGCCGTTCTTGTGCCCGACAGCGTATTCACAGAACAGCGGGAAGGCGATCGTCGAGTCGCAATAGGCCACGGCGGTGTCGGGCAGCACGCTCGGATTCACCTTGCCCCAGCTCACCGCTTCCGCCGGTGTCGCGCCCGAGAGGCCGCCCCACACCACCGAGTCGGTGGTGATC
>JALDXK010000206.1:0-9360 GCA_032155105.1 Acidobacteriota bacterium | reverse complement strand
GAAGGGCCGCGCGGCCGCGCACACCGGCAAGGGCAACGGCAACTGGGCGGGCTCGAAGCAGGGCCTCAACTACACCGTGCAGGCCAACATCATGGTCGGGCCGGAAGTCGTGGAGGCGGTGGCGCGCACGTTCGAAGCCACCGAAGGCACCGGCATGGCGCTCGCCGAGCGCATGATCCTGGCCATGGAAGCCGGCCAGAACAAGGGCGGCGATCGCCGCTTCGGAAATCTCCAGTCGGCGGCGATCAAGATCGCCGATCCGAATGATCCTGGCCGCGGCGGCGATCACATCGCGCTGGCGATCGAGGTCGGCGAGCATGCCGAGCCGGTCGGCGAGATGAAACGGATCTACTACACAACAGGTCGCCGCCTGGGCTATCGCACCTTCTCGAAAGTCGAAGGCCAGGACGTCGTCGAGCTCAAGCGGATGCTGCACGCGATTGGCTACTGGCGTCCGTCCCTCGCCGCGTTTCCATCGCCGCCGCCAAACGCCAACTCACCGAAGATGCAGGAGCTGCGCAAGTCGAATCCGGCGGCGTATGAAAAGGCGCTCGCCGAAGCCAAGCAGGCCTCGTCTGCGTACAACCGCGACTTCGCGGCGTTTGACGACGAGACCATCGCCGCGGTGGACAAATTTCGCGCCGACAAGAGCATCAACTACCAGGGCAACCCGCCCGGACTCGTCGACGCGCGATTCGTCGATGCGGTGAAGGCGGCCTATCTCGAGAAGCGGAAGTCGGGCAGCCGATAAGCAACGCATTGCCAGGATCTCTCACCCGGCGTGATGCCATGTGGGCGGCGGCAGTCGCCCTCGTGGTCACCGCCCTGTATCTCGCCACGCTCCGCCCGGACGTCGGCGGCACCGAAGACTCGCCGAAGTTCCAGTTCCTCGGCCAGGTGCTCGGCACGGCGCATACGCCGGGCTACCCCTTCTACACGATCGCGACCTACCTCTTCACGCGCGTGCCCATCGACACGCTCGCGTATCGCGTCAACCTGTTTTCCGCGGTGTGCGGCGTCTTCTCGTGCGTGTTGATTTTCCTGATTGCGCGGCGGTTGAGCGTGTCGCGTTCGCTGGCCGCGGTCGCGGCACTCGCCGCGGCGACCGGCTTCCCGGTATGGAGCAACTCGATCACCGCGGAGGTCTACACGCTGGCCGCGCTGATGTCGGCGTGGACGATCTACCTGCTGATCGCCTGGATTCAGACCGGTGTGCTGTGGAGGCTGTTTGCCGCCTGCATCGTCTTTGCGGCAGGTCTCGGCAACCACCTCACGATCGTCGGGCTGCTGCCGGCGGCGCTGCTCTACGGCATCGCCAAGGATCGATCGGTACTGCGTCCGCGGGTGCTGGCCGTCGCGGCGCTCATCGGCGTCATCGGCGTCGCCCAGTACGGCTTCATCGCGCTGCGCACCATCCAGGGTGCGCCCTACCTCGAAGCACGCGCGACGACGATCCGCGGCGTGTATGACGTGATCATTGCGCGCGACGTGTCGTGGGCGCGGTTCTACCAGGCCGCCGACAAGGTCGTGGGCATCGAAGTGCCGATGCTGCTGGAAGGGCTGCGCGTGCACATGGGCACCGTGACCGTGATTCTCGTGATCGCCGGGATCGCGATCGCCGCATGGCGCCGGAACTGGGAGGCGCTCCTCGTCGCCGGCGGCGCCGTCGGCACCCTGGCGATGATCGCCAACCTGTGGGGCGACGTCGTCGGTTTCATCACGCCGGTGATCGTGCTGTTGTGGCCGCTCGCCGCGTACGGACTCGAAGCGATCGTGCGCGCGATCCGGCCCCGCGAACGCGCGGTCAGCATCGTCGCGGGGCTTGCGCTGCTGCTGCCGCTCTGGAACCTGGTCACTGTCTATCCCGCGTTGAGGCCGGTGCTGGCCCCGGGGGATGGTCCGGCGCTGCGGGCGCTGTACGCGCGGCTGCCTCCCCGCTCCGCCGTCGTGGCGCATAACTATTTCGTCGCGCGGATCCTGAACTACCTGCACTACTCCAACGAATACCTTCCGGATCCGAATCCGCTGTTGCTCGACAACGATGCGGCCCGAGTCAGGGCAGCGGCGGCCGAGGGCTTAGCGGCGTTCGCGCTCGAGCCGGCCATCCCGTGGCTCACGTCGCAGGGACTGCGTTTCGAACCCACCGGCTTGTCGCGCCGGCCCTTCGATCAATGGCTCGATGAGCAACCGCGAGGAACGACGGTCGTCATGGCGGCGGCAGGCCGCCTGCTGCCGTTCGAGTGGCTTCCCAGTAGCGCCGCTGATCGCAGCGGCCGGCCCGCGAATTTCAGCGCGGTGGCGTGGACGACCGGGCAAGACCAAGCGACGGTCGAACAGCACGACACCAGCGCTTCGATCACGCAGGAACTCGGTGGGCGGGCGCTGACGATCGCCGCGGACGACAGCGGTCCGTCGATCACGTGGGGAGAGGATGTCCTGGCCGCCATCGATCGCGGGCTCGCCGTCGTGGTGATTCGGCCGAACGAGCGCATCCCTGCGCGCTGGACCTTCCGGCAGGATGAACAGCCAGGTGCACAATCGGCACCCACGGCGTACGAATTACAGGGCGAGGTCCCGTGCGAGGTGCTGCGTACGGCACAGCAGGTAGACGCATCAACGATTCTTGCGGAGGGTGGCTGGTTTGCCACGGTGGAGGGCCGCGGCACGGCCGAGATCACGCTCGCGGGCGCGGCGCCGCCGTCTGAATGGCGGCATCGTCTCAGCAACGGCCGCGGCGACGCCGCCATCGATGCCGTCCGATCGCGATTGATCCTCACCCCCGCTCCTGGAACGCGAACGGTATTCCGGCTCTCGCTGCCGATTGCCCGCGAGGCGGTGACCGCCACGCTTGAATCGAGTGATCATGCGGTTCGCATCTGCCAGGCGCCGATCAGCACAGTGCCCGCAACCGGCGCGCTCGACGTCGGCCCGAACCACGACGATCGTTTCGGGGCCGGCTGGCACCTCGCCGAGGACGCCGGCACGCAGCAATACCGGTGGTCCGCGCGCGCATCATCGATGCTGTGGCGCATGGATCAACCCGTCGCCGTACGGTTCACCCTGCGGCTGCGCGCCGCGCACCAGGACGGCGCCACGATCCGCGCGTCGCTCAATGGTGTGGAAGCCGGGTCGTGCGTGCTGCCGAAGGGATCGTGGACCGATTGCCGCATCGAGGCGCCGGCGTCGGCCACGCGCGCCGGGATCAACGAGCTTCGCTTGACCTCGGATAGCGTGGCGCCCGCCGATCGCCAAAGCGATCCGCGCGAGCTGGCGTTCGTCCTGCAGCACAGCCGCGTGCGCCTCGGTCAGTAGCGTCTCGAGCGGCGCGTTAGCGCACGGTCACCGGAGCGACGCAGTCGCGTGCTTCGTCTACCACCACTGGGTGCCATCCGCTGACGTCCGGCTCCGCGGCGGTGAGCATGACTGGCGACAGCGCCTCAGGACGATACGTGGCAGCCGCGAGCGGTGCGAGGCGGCGTCTGAACTCGTCGTATTCCGGGAACGCGAACCACACGAAGTAGAGCTGCCTGGTGCTGCCGGTGGCCGACACGCGTCGATAGCCGACACATGTCGGTGAGGGACGCGCCCGATCGACACCGGCCTCGCGCGCCAGCGACAGCAACTGGGTTGCACTCACCTCCGACGGCAACTCCTGACGGAGCGCCAGCGCGACCCCGGGTTCCGTTGGCGTCGACAGCGATTCCATCTGCCGTCGAAACAATTGCCGGAACAAGTTCATCGTCAATTCGGCCGGCGGGCGCAGCGCGATCGCGGTGCCTTCGGGGTCTTGCGCCGCGCCGGCGGCGAGCGTCCATCCCGACAGGTGCGCGACGGAGATCTCATAGGGCTCGGCGCGCGTGTCGGCCACGCTGCGGACGAACAGGTAGCCGACTGCCGCGAGCGCCACCAGCGCGATCACGACCTTGAGCGCGGGGTGCAGCTTCTTTCGCGGCGAGGGCTCAGGGCTCACGAGAAAGGACGGCCGATCGACACGAGTACTTTCATCCGCCCATATTCTAACCAGCTCCGATGGTGATTGTTCCGGTCACCGGCTCACGCGACGGCGTGTAGCGCGTGATCTCGGCGGGCGTGCCCTGCGGATCATCCAGGGCGCCGATGGGCAGCACCGTCATGCGATCGCCGTTGATCGTCGCTAGCAGGAAGTGACAATCCGTGGCCCACGACTGGGTTGCGGCCTCGATGAACCGATCGGGAGGCGTGCGCCGCACCTTTCCCGCGGCGCCGGTCACGAAGTGATCGAGGCCATCGAGGCGTGAGTGCTGGAAGTTGTGCTCGTGCCCCGAGAACATCACCCGGACCCCCGAACGCTTGAACAACGGTACGAGCCGATCCATGCCGCGCGTGTTGTGGTGTTGGGGGCCCGCGCTGAGCAGTGGATGGTGTGCGAACGGAATGCGCCACCGCAGCGGCGCGTTCGCGGGAAACGACTGTTCGACGAACTCCCAGTGCTTCGGATACTCGAAGAGCCGCTTGCCGCGGAAGAAGTCTTCCTTCGACGTGTCGATGCAGACGAACTCGATGTCCGA
Organism: Acidobacteriota bacterium; assembly: GCA_032155105.1. Classification (GTDB taxonomy): domain Bacteria; phylum Acidobacteriota; class Vicinamibacteria; order Vicinamibacterales; family UBA2999; genus 12-FULL-67-14b. The sequence continues at coordinate 4,813 of JALDXK010000206.1, read as the reverse complement.
CCCATAGCGAAAGCGATAGAACAGGCCCGGCTTGAACGACGCGCGTCCGGCGGCCTCCTCCGCGGCCATCCGCTCGCGCAGGTAAAAGTTGTCCTCGACCTGCGCGCGATCGTCGCGCTCCTCGGTTTCGTCGGCATCGTGATTGCCGATCGACGGGTACACCGGGACCCGGTTGATGATGTAGCGATAGGGCTGGAAGTAGGTGAAGAACCAGTCGTCGTCTTCGTCGCCGGTGCCGCCGATGGCGAGGCCCAGAATGCGGCGGCCCGCGTAGATGTTGTCGCCGGTGGTCAGGATAAACCGCACGTGTTCCGACTCGACAATCCTCCGCAGGGCGTAGGCCACCTGCAGCTGCTGCCGGTTCGGCGCGTGGTGGCGGATGCCGATGCCGAAGTCCCCCATCACCGCGAACGCGAGGTCGTTGGCCGGGACCCCTGCATCGGGGTTGGTGCGGAAGCGGTTGTCGTAGTGACCACCCTTTTGCACCAGCGCCCTGTCTGGCGCGGACCAGTCCCAACGCTCTCCGGCTGCCCATTCCTGTTCCTTCACGAACACTTTGTAGGTGTATTGGGTGTCAGGCGTGAGCCCGCTCACCCAGCAGTGATTGCAGGTTTCGGTCTTGGCCACTGCCACGGGGGCGCCCGCACGATCGTAGACTTCGACCCGCGCCGGGCCGTACGGGGCCGACTGCGCCCCAATCGAGTCCTTGCGCGGCGGATGGACATATTTCAGGTCGTCGTCATCCACGACCTTCCATTGGCCCTTGGAGTTGGTACGGAAATAGAAAGCACCCCAGGCAATGAGGGCCGACCGGTGACCGACGGCGGGGAGATAAATGTAGGGCTCGGAATGAAACTCAGGCATTAGCGCAATGTCCTGGTCTGACGCCTTGCAATTCCTGTTCTGGATCGCCGTTTCACTGGTCGGCGGCTGGTGGATCGTCTTCGGCTACTGGCGCGTACGTTCCGAACTGAAGAGGCGGCGCGAGGGTGAAGCGCCGTTGCGGTCGAAGCAGGCGGCGATTTGGCGCGATCCCGGCAACGTGCAGCGACGCAATCTTGGCGGCGGCCCTGGCGAGCCTCCGCTGCGGCCCTTCCGCTTCATCGAGGAGCACGACACCGGGTCTCAACCAACCGTGTCCGTACGCGACGCGCGGAATCGCGAATGGCGCGTCAAGTGGGGCTCTGAGGTCCGCACCGAAACGTTCGGCACCCGGCTCGCATGGGCCCTCGGCTACTTCGCCGAGCAGACCCACTTCGTGGCCGAGGGCGAGATCAGCGGCGCGCACGACCTCCGCCGCGCCAAGGCCTGCATCGACGAGCGGGGCGGCTTCCGCGAGGGGCGATTCGAGCTGACCGGGGAACCCGACGTCGTCAAGCATTTCGACGCGCACGGCTGGGCGTGGAACGACAATCCGTTCGTGGGCACACGCGAGTTGAACGGATTGAAGATCCTGATGATGCTCGTCTCGAACTGGGACAACAAGGACGTGCGCGACGTGGCGCGCGGCTCGAACACCGCCATCTTCGAACATCCCTTCGACTCGATCGCAACGTCTCCGACGTCACGATCTCGCTCAGGGTCTTCGACGCGTGCCCGCGAAGCGAGGTACCTGATCATCGACTGGGGCGCCGCGCTCGGCGCGTGGGGCAGCAACGTGGTGCAGCGCGGGCGATGGGATCCCGATGCGTACGCGGCGCAGAACGAGTTGTTCGTCACCGGCCTGGATGGCGACATCGTGCATTGGGGTTACCAGGGCCAGCGCACCACCGACCTCACCTACGACATCACGCGCGAGGATGTGCGCTGGTTCTATGCGCTCGCCGGCCAGCTGACCGACGATCAGTTGCGCGGGGGCTTTCGCGCGAGCGGCGCCACCGACGCTGAGGTGGAACAGTTCACGGCCGCAATCCGCGGGCGCATGGAGACCCTTCGCAGCGTGGCGGAGAGCACGTTCGGACGCCAGCAATAACAGGGACGAAACCGCGCCGATCTCACCCACTCTCCTCCACAATACGCAACGTCGTGACGCGGGACTGGAAGCACGGTGTGCGGTTTGTCGGTCTTGTCGTGGTGCTGGCTGTCCATGGCGACGTGCCCGCGTCCGCGCAAAGCCAAGTCGAGGCGCGCATGCAGGCGTGGTCGAAGGCGCTCGGCGTCGAGTGCGCGCACTGTCACGTGCCGGATCGGTGGACGGACCCGTCGAAGGTCACGTTCGAGTTCGCGCAGCGCATGAACCGAATGCTGGACGCGTTGAATACGGACACCCTGAAGGATGTAGGACCGATCAGTTGCTGGACGTGCCATCGCGGCCGGGCGGTTCCAGCGCGACTGGCGCGCGACGCGTGGGAAACGATCCGCGCCGATCACGACGGTGAATTCGCGGGGTCAGCGAACCGGGCGATCGCGATGAGCGTCTATGCGGCCTCGCTCGGGGTGGACTGCTCGCACTGTCATGAAACCGATCGGACGTTGAACACCAAGCCGGCGAAAGCGATGGTGGAGAAGATGCTGCCGATCTTCGAAGAGATCCCGAAGCACTTCGATAAGGCGCAGCGAATGCCGAACACGCAGTGTTACATGTGCCACCAGGGGAAGACGAAGCCGGAACGCGAGTCACTCACACCGTAAAGCGGGCACTGCCGCGACCGGGCGCTGATCACGGCACCGACGCGAGTGCTCGATCCGCGAGGCCGGCATGAATCGGCATCTTCAGGTCACGGAATTCCTTTGCCGCCTGCTCGAGCAGGCTCCGTCCGCGCGCCCGGTCGTCGCCGTCAGTGGCGACGAGCATTCGGCCGTACCAATATTTCACCGTGGGCTGCAAGAGACGATGTGGCAGGCGCTCAGCGGTCTCCAGGGCCGCCTCGAAATGGGCCTTAGCCTCTTCGAGAAGTCCTGCTGCTTCCGCGGCCAGGGCCGCGCTCAAGAGCGGTGTATTCGGGCCAATGGTGACCATGTCGTGGACCTGGCCCGTCTCGATCAGTGCGAGCGTCGCTGGATAGAGGGCAGCGGCGGCGGGCCGATCCCCGATGAGTCTCAATGCCGGCACTGCCGCCATGAGGGCGAGCCAACGCCCGGTCAGGTTTGGCCTGTCGCCGCGCGCGAGCATCGGGGAGACGCGGAGGTACGCCCGGTGTGCGGTTTCGGCGTCGCCGGTGAACGCCCACGTGGCCAGCAGGTTCGCTTCGGCCACACCCGCCCACGACGACCGCGCGGGTTGTTCGGCCGCAGCCGCGTTCAGCACGGTCCGCGCCGCGTCGACGTCGCCGAGGTAGAACATGGATACGCCCAGCGGCAACTGGGTCACGAAGCGCCACTGCGCCGGGCCCTGCAGGTCGGCTTCGGTCTGGATGCGAAACGTCTCGATGTTTCCAGTCGAGGCGAGGTCCGCCGCGGCCCGCGCCCTGCTGGCCACCCACTGTGCGCCGAAATGACCGACACGGTTGGCAGTTCGATCGATTTCGGCCTGCACCGAATCAAGGTCCGCGAACCGTCCCATGTTCGCGTAGGTCAAGGCCAGGTTTCGCGCGGTCTCCGCCCGTTGCCAACTCTGCGTGCGATCGAGCACGGCTTGCGCGCGTTGTCCCGTGTGGATTACTTCTTCCAGTCGATGCATGCTCCGCAAGCCGTTCGTGCGAGCGGTCAACACGAGGCCCAGCGTGTGCGCGTCATTCAGCGCCTCGGCGGCCGTGATGGCTTCGGCATACAACAGTCGCGCCTGTTCGAACTGCTCGAGCGACACCAGCGCCGTGGCCAACTCGGCCTGGAGCTGGCAGCGTTCTGGCCGCGCGCCGGGCGACAATGCCAGCAGCCCGTTGGTGAGCACGCTCACGCCCTGGTCGATGCGCGCCCTCCAGAACTGCGAAAAGGCCAGCGCGATCGACGCGCGTGCGATCCCGGCATCGTCGTGCTGATCGGTGAAGCGCTCGAGCGCGCGGGTCAGCGCCGGAATGGCTTCGGCAGGACGGCCGAGACCAATCAGTGCCTTGGCCTGCATCTCCTCGGACTCAGTTATGACTTCAGGCACCGAGCCGCTGTCCAACTTCAAGAGTCGATCGACGAGGTCGAGCACTTCTTCGAACGCGCCGGCCGCATAGGCCCGCTCGGCGGCCGCTTTCAGCCAGAACACCGTGCGAGATGAACCGGCCGAACCCCCGGCCTGGTAGAGGTGATGGGCCAGCGCGGCGGCATGCGCCTCGGTGGCGGGCGCGTGCAACCGCTCGAGAACATCGGCGACGCGCAAGTGCAGGCGCTGGCGGCGCGGCGCCGACAAGCCGCTAACCAGCGTCGATCGAACCAGCTCGTGGCTGAACAGATATCGAGACGAGCGGTCGCCTTCGGCCATCACCAAGTGGGCGCGCTCGGACTCCTCGATCGCATCGATCACCACGTCGTCCACCAGGTCGACCACGGCGGCGAGCAACTCGAGCGGAAACGCGCGTCCCACGACCGCGGCCGCCGTCAGCACCCGGCGGGCCGTTTCACCCAGGCGCTGGACCCGCCGCGTGATCACCAGCCGCACACTCTCGGGCACCTGGATGGGCTCCCCACGCAACGCCGTTTTCCAATTCCCGTCGGCTTCGAACAGCCGTCCCTCATCGAGCAGATGCTGGTACACCTCCTCGACGAAGAACGCGTTGCCGTCGGTTTCTTCGAACACCGTGCGGACCAGCGGCGCCGGCGGAGTGGAACCGCTCAGCGCCGTCAACATCTTGTCGACGCCAGACGACGTCAGCCGCTTCAGATTGATCCGCGCCACCGACGGCAGGCGAATCAGCGCCTCGAGCGTCCGATAGAACGGACGGTCGGC
>JALDXK010000205.1:0-9430 GCA_032155105.1 Acidobacteriota bacterium | reverse complement strand
TACTCGCCGCTGACCTGGTAGGCGCCGACCAGCTTGCCGGTGGCCTCGCGAATCGGCGCGATCAGATCGATCGAGGTCATGCCCGGCTTCACCATCAGGAGGTCCGCGCCCTCGTTGGCGCACCGCACGCTCGAGCCAATCGCATCGGTGCGCGAACGGACGTCGATTTGATAGTGCTCGCGGGTGCCATGCTTCGGCGCGGAGCCGGCGGCAGTACGAAACGGCCCATAGAAGCGGCTCGCGAACTTGGTGCTATAGCTCATGATCGGCACGGCGCCGTGGCCGCCTCCGTCGAGCGCGCCGCGCAGCCGGGCGGTGCGGCCATCCATCATGTCGCTGGGGCTGGCCCCGTCGGCGCCGGCGTCCGCGATTCGCAGGGTCATCTCTTCGAGCGCGGCGAGCGTGGCGTCGAGATCGATTCGGCGATTGGCGTCGCTGATGGCGCAGTGGCCGTCAGCGGTGCTCGAACAGAGGCAGATGTCCACCCAGAGGCACAGCTCGTTGCCGAAACGCCGCTTGATCGCCTCCACCGCGCGCGCCGCGAATGCGCCGAAGGGCCCCGGAGCGGTCGGCACCGGGAACAGCAGAAAGTGGCGCACCCCGGCGGCCACGTCGCCGGCGATCGTGTCGAGCGCCGCGTTGATCCCGAGCCGGAAGTTGCCGTCGAGACCAGGAATGGCTTCGGACACCTTCAGGCTCTCGACAATGAAGATCGGCTGCACGAGGTGCGCGGCCGTGAACGAGGTTTCCGCGCAGAAGTCGCGAAGGTGCGCCGATTGCCGCAATCGCAGCGACGACCACCGCGCGGCCTGCGCGGCCGGTGTGCTTACAGACATACGTCCCTTTCCCATGAAGCGCGATCGAGCCACACGCCGACGCGGTGGCTCGTGCCGAGCGCACCGTGAATCGTGTCGCGGGTCCGCCCGGGACCCGACGCATGCCACGCGTCGCGGAGCGTTGGCCACCGCTGCAGCGCTTGCGTGAACAAATCGCTGCTGGTCCAGAAGAAGTGCGTGCGCGAGGGCAGATCGTCGGGCAGTGCGGTGTCGACCGCGTAGGTCGCGAGGGCATCCGGCAGGCGCGGCCCGGCCACCCCGGTGTGCGTCAGCCTGATCCACGACAGCGTGCGCCCCGCCAGCAGATCGATCGGCGGCTGCTCATCGTCGCCGAGCCCGTCGGCGGAGCCGTTGACCCAGACGCCGCGCCTGGCCAGGCGCTGCCACGTATGACTGCCGGCCGCCCAGACGAAGGTGTCTCCCGAGATCTGCCAGGTGTCGGGCAAGGCGTCGGCGCGCGATACCCAATACCCGTCAACCGCGGGCTGCTCGACCCGCACCGCTCGCCGCTCGGCGGTGAGGTCGGCGCCCGGCGCAGGCCAGACGCGATCCACCGTGACGCGCGGAAACGACGGACGCGATCCCTGCAGCTCCCAGGTCTCGGTCGCCTTGTCGCGAGCCCTCACGCTCACGACGCGGCCGTAACTCCTATCGACGATCGCCGCGCCCAACGCCTGGTGGCAACCGCCGCCGTGGGCGGCCAGCACGCGGCGTTCCTCGTCGACGGCGCGCAGCGTGTCGGCACAGAGGATCGGTTCCAGGAGAGACTGCAAATCGTCGCGAACGGCGGCGATCTCGATCGCGATCGCTCCCTGCGCAGGCGCCCACGGGAACTCGCGCATCGGCATCACCATGAAGCGGCACTGGTCGAGACGCTCGCGAATCACCGCGGCCTCGCGATCGAACGGTGGCCCGAATCCGAGCAACCGATCGAGCGCCGCCTTCGCCATCACGAGGCCGTGCTCCTCGCCTTCGATCAACTTGCGGAGCCGCGTGTCGATGTTGCCGCGCACCGGCACGGCGTCCACGCCGCTCACGCGCCACGGCAGCAGCCGCGGCAACACGTCGCCAAGCAACCAGGCGCGGCGGGGCGACGACGACAGCAGCCGGAGCGACGCGGGCTGGCGCTCGATCGCGGTGCGTTTGACCAGGATCACGTCACGGGCGTCGGCCCGCGGCATGGCGCCCGCAATGCGGGTGCCGGCCGGCATCTCCACCGGCAGGTCCTTGAACGAGTGGACAGCGACATCGGCCTCGCCGTCGAGCAAGGCCCGTGACAGGTCCGCGGTAAACGCGCCCTTGTCGGGAAGTTTCCAGAGGGGTGAGGTTTGATCCTGATCGCCCGACGCGGTGCGCGTCAGGCGCTCGATTTCGAGAGAGGGGTGCCTACTTGCGAGGGCGCGCTCAACCAGCGCGGCCTGCAACCGCGCCAGCGAGCTGGCACGGCTCAACATCTTTACGCGCACAGGTCATGCCACCCGGACGGATTCAGCTTGGCGCGCGTGGCAAACGCGCGCGCACACAAGCGGATGTCATCCTGTGCGGCCTGCACGCGAACTGCGGTCGTCCGAGCCGCATCCTCGACGCCGGCGAACACGTCGGCGAGCGTCACCACCGGCGCCACGGCAGGCGGCGGATCCTGCACGCCCTCCGCGCGCAGATCGATCAGCACGATCGGATTGCGATAGCGCGCGGCCAGTCGTGCGATCTCGGATGATGGCAGCGGCGCGGCGATCACGATCGCCACGGGCTCCTCGAAGACCGCGGCCGGCGGCGCCGACAAGGTGCGATACATCACGCCCGCGAAGCCGTCGACATGTTCGCGGCGTCCCCACAGATCGACGGTGCGCTCAGGTCCAACCAGGAACGGCGCGATCTCCTTCGCCAGCATTCCGGTGCCGACGAGGACCACGCGCCGCGTGTTGCCAAGGAGCCGGCGAACGGCGCTGCCATACGAACGTGAGCCGAGGCCGATCAGGTGGCGTGATCGAATCGTGCGCGCGTCGGTCATCAGCGACTGCGCCACTTCGCGCCACGCGCCCTGTTCCAGGGAAAGACCAGCCGTGAAGACCTTGAACTGGTGGAGGACTTCAGTTTCGCCGATCATCGGCGAATCGAGACCGCAGATCACCTCGAGGAGGTGCGCGTAAGCGGCTTCATCGTGCCAGACCCTCGCGCCCGACGGGACCGGCGTGCGCGGATCGACGAGCGCGATCTCCCGAACGCAGGTTCGCCACACGACTGCCGAATCGGGCCATGCTCCCGAACCAGACGGCTGTTGGGCGACGCTGAAATCGACCACGATGTGCCCATCTTACGGAGCCAGCGCGGCCGATTGTCACGGTTTTGTCCCGGCCTGGGCCGTAACCAGGTCCGCCATCACCTGGATCCACTCGGGGCGACCGTTCAGGCAGGGACACAGGCTGTAACTGGCCGGATCTCCGCCCCCATGGGCAAACTCGGCACGGCCCTCGTTCCCAAGCTCGTCGAGGGTTTCGAGGCAATCGGCGGTGAACCCGGGCGCTACAACCAGGGGCCGCCGGACACCACGGGCATGTAACCCCTTGAGCGTGTCGGCCGTGCTCGGGCCAAGCCATTTTTCGGGGCCGAACCGCGACTGAAAGGCCACCGTGTAGTCGCGGTCGATCCATTCCATCGCCTTCGACAGCGCCGCGACCGTGCGCTCACATTCGTTTCGATACGGATCGCCGTTCGAGACGTAGCGCTCCGGCAGGCCGTGAAACGTCAGCACGAAATGATCCGGCGACACCGTCGCCGCGGCTTCGCGGATGCCGCGCGAGAGCGCCGCAATGTAGCCCGGATGATCGCAATACGGCGGCACGCACGACAGCGGCGGCACGAACCACCGCGCCTTCCCGCCGCGATCGGTAGTCGCCTGGAAGACGGCGTCGTACACCGAGGCGGTGGTCGCCGACGAGAACTGCGGGAACATCGGCAGCACGATCACGCGCTCCGCCTTCGCCGCGATCACGTCGTCGATCGCGCGCTCGAACGACGGGCCCGCGTACGCCATGCCCAGCACCACCGTGTAGCGGTCGCCGAGCAGCGCCTGCAATCCGGCCCGCTGTTTCTCGGATTCGACGAGCAGCGGCGAACCTGCGGGGGTCCAGATGCGTTGATAGAGCTTCGCGGATCGACGCGATCGCAATGGCAGGATCACGCCACGCAACAACGGCTGCCAGAGCCAGGGGGGATAGTCGACGATGCGACGATCGGAGAGGAACTTCTTCAGATAACGGCCGACTGCCCGAGGCGTTGGGGCCTCGGGCGTGCCAACCTGCGCGAGCACGACACCGGTCACGCTCTTATCGTGTGCTGGCGACGACCCAATGCACAATACGGTCGTCGGGCATGAGGGCCTGGGACGTCAGCGTGTAGTCGAGGCCCTCCAGGCGCTTGCGAATTCCCTGCTCGATGCCGCCGAACGACATCAAGTGCGGCACGATCAACACCTTGCGCCCCTGCGCGGTCTCGGCCTGCACCTTCTCGCGCAGCTGCTTCGTGGCCGCCTCACGCATCGCAGGACCCGCATCGTCGCGGACCGTCATGTACTGCACCGATGCATAAGGCGCCGATACCTTGGTGATCTGGGCCAGCACCGCCATGTCGTCGAGCCAGCGGCGATTGTCGTCGTCCGGCACCGGACCGTGCGCCACGATGATCACGGTCTCCTGCTCCGGTTTCGCGCTGATCGACTTCGCGCGATCGGCGACGATGGCGCCGATCAGTGGATGGCGGTTGAGCGCCGCGGTCATGCGAATCGGCAGGGTCGTGGTGACGGGCGACGCCGGATCAGCAGCCGACGCGTGATGCGCCGAATGATCGCCTTCAGTGACCGGCGTGCCGTGGGACGCGTGGTTCATCTTCGCGAAGACCGCGAGATCCTTCGGTGCGTCCTTGCGCAGGCCGAGCAGGTATTCCGTGGACGTGATCACCGAGCTGTACGACGACACGAACAGCGGCACCGCGACGACCTCGGTGACGCCGCGCGCCGTGAGCTTGTCGATCGCCGACTGGATGTTGGCCCGCGTGGCCATGCCGAAGGCGACCTCGGTCGGGTGCTGCTCGTTGACGCGCCGGGCGACATCGGCGACGCGCTCGTTCCATTCGGCCTTTCCGCCGTGCGCGAGCAGTAGGACGCCGGGTTTCGCCGCGGGTTGCTGCGCGGTGAGGGTGAGACTGAGTCCGGCAATGGCCAGGCCCAGCACGCTGAGGACGAATTTCACTCGATTACTCCACACGAACAAGCGGTCTACTTGGCATGGCTCACACGTCCGCCCACTTGCGGAGCAGGTTGTGGTACACGCCGGTGAGCTGGACGGCGACGGGATGCTGTGGGCCATCCTGGTTCAGCTTCCGGATGGCGGCATCGAGGTCGAACAGCAGCGTGCGGTCGCCATCGTCGCGCACCATGCTTTGCAGCCAGAAAAACGACGACACCCGCGCGCCCCTGGTCACCGGGCGCACGTGATGAAGACTCGTCGAGGGATAGAGCACCATCGAGCCGGCGGGCAGCTTGACGCTGTGCACGCCGTAGGTGTCCTCGACCATCAGTTCGCCGCCGTCGTACTCGTCGGACTGCGACAGGAACAGGGTCGCCGACAGGTCCGTGCGGATGCGATGCGAGGTGCCGGGCACGGTGCGAATCGAGTTGTCGACGTGGCTGCCGAAGGACTGGCCGCCCGAGTAGCGATTGAAGAGCGGCGGAAAGACATGGAGCGGGAGCGCCGCAGTGATGAAGAGTGCGTTCTGTTGCAGCGCGCGGAGGATCATCTCGCCGATCTCGCGCGCGGCGGGATGGCCCTCGGGGATCTGCACGTTGTTCTTGGCCTGGGCGGATTGGTGGCCGGCGGTGACGCGGCCGTCCACCCAGTCCGCGGCATCGAGAAGGCGGCGCGCGTGCGCCACCTGCTCGGCCGTCAACACGTCGGGGACCTGGATCAGCATGGCGCTAGCGCCGGATGGTCGCGGTGACCATCATCTGGCGGCCCGGGCCGGGAATGTAGTGGCCGCCGCCGATGCGATCGACGTACTCCTCGTCGGCGAGGTTGCTGCCGTTGAAGCGCACAGTGAAATGCGAGTTGACTGCATACGACGCGGTGGCGTTGAACACCCAGTAGCTTGGCACGCTCGCAGTGTTACTCGCATTGCGGAAGACGCTGTCCATGAACTGCGCGCCGCCGCCCAGGCCGACGCCACCCGGCAGGTCGAAGGTGGACCAGAGCGAGAGCGTGTTTTCGGGCGTCAGCGCCAGGTTCTGGTTGACCTCGGCCGCCGTGTTCGACTCCTCGATCACGCTGTTCATGTGCGCGTAGTTGGCGATGGCCGTCCACCACGAGCGGATGCGGCCGGAGATGCCGAACTCGATGCCCGAGACACTCTGCTCGCCTGCGAGCACCGTCGGCGGATCGCCGGGATTGACGCCGGGCGTGCGCGCGTTGGTCTTGATGGTGCGGAAGATCGCGGCCGTCGCCGACAGCTGCTGCCCGAACAGGTCCCACTTCGTACCGGCCTCGATGTTCTTGGACTTCTCGGGCTCGAGAGCGACGTTGGCCGCGGCCAGCGACAGCCCCTCGGCAGACGGGTTGAAGGACGTGCCGTATCCGAGATAGATGCTGCCTTCCTGGCGCGGCTTGTAGATCACGCCGGCGCGGCCGCTGGTCATCGTGTCGGTGCGCTCGAAAGACGTCGGCACGCCCGTGATCGCGGTCGAGGTGTAGTCGACGTCGAAGCGATCCCAGCGCAGGCCGCCGGTCAGCTCGAGATGCTGGCCGATCGTGGCCGTGTCGAACAGGTACGCCGCCGTCGACAGCGCGGCGCCGTCCGTGCTCGCGCCGCTGCGCACGATGGGACCCGGATAGGGATCATCGGGGTTCGGATTATAGAGGTCCGCCGTCGTCGCCACGGGGCCGATGCGCGCGTAGTTGACCGAGCTTTCGGACGAGACTTCAACTCCGGCGACCAGCGCGTGCCCGATCGAACCGGTGTTGAGGCGGCTCGTCAGGTTCGTGTTGTTGGCGAGGACATCGTCCGTCATGTCGCGCGACTGCAACTGGCGGTTGAGCGCGGTGCTGACGTTGACGGCCACGAAACGCGGCGCGGTGATCACCGAGTCGCGCACGTTCCGGCCCCAGCGCGTCAGGTTGCGCACCACGGTTGCCGACCCGGAGTCGTGCGCCACGTCGAGCGTGGCGAGATCGGTGTCGGTCTTCTCGTAATCGCGCTGGACGAGGCCGTAGAAGTTCGACTGGTCCACCGGTGGCGCGCCGTTGGCGTAGGCCTCGAGCTCGGGATTGGTATTGGCCGGCACCCATGGCAGGCCGTATTCCGGGAGGTTGTCCTGCTGCAGCTTGAAGTAGCTGATCGTGGCGCGCGTCGCGGTGCCGGTACCGAAGCCGAGCGTGGGGGCCACGCCCCAGCGCGAGGAATTGACGCGATCGCGATTGGGCACGTCGGTGTCGGTCCACATCGCGTTGACGCGGAACGAAGAGCCGGGAATCGCAAAGTCGCCGAGCGGCTGGTTGTAGTCGAGCGTCGTGCGCTGATAGCTGGCCTCGCCCAGGCCGATCGTCGCCTCCGCAACGGGCGTCATGACGGGCGCCTTGCTGACCTGGTTGATCGCGCCGCCGGTGGCGCCGCGGCCGGCCAGCGTCGAGGTCGGGCCTTTCGCGACCTCGACCTGCTCCATGTTGAACGAGTCGCGCGAGTAGCCGCCGAAGTCGCGCACGCCGTCGACGAACATGTCGGTGCGCGCGCTGAAGCCGCGAATCGACAACTGATCGCCCGCGGGCACGCCGCCTTCGCCGGCCTGGAAGGTAATGCCAGCGACGTTGCGCAACACGTCGCGCAAGGTGGTGGCGCCCTGCTCGTCCATCACCGCTCGCGGGATCACGGTGATCGTCTGCGGGATGTCGCGCAGCGGCTCGGTCAGCTTCGGCGACGAGAGGGCGTTGACGCGCCCGGTGACCTCGACCGACTCGCTGAGACGCTGCACTTCGATGGTGACCTGCGATCCGGTCCGCCGGAACGCGAGGCTGGTGCCTTCCAGCGCGAGGCGGAGCGCATCATCAATCGAGTAGGTGCCCGACACCCCTGGCGAATGCATCATCGCGACGGTGTCGGATGGGATCTGCAGATCGAACGTGACGTTGGTGGCGGCGGCGAAGGCCTTCAGCACCACATCGAGTTGACCGGCGGGAATGTTCAGGGCGATGGCGTCTGTGGCGGGACGCACCACCGGTGACGACTGCGGCGGCGCCGACGCCGCGGCGGGCTTGCCGGCGAGTGCCGCGGACACGACGAAAGCGCTCGTCGCGAAAAGACGGTACCTGCCCTTCTTACGCTTGCGAGGGACGGCAAGACGTGGACGCACGAACATGACGGACTCACTACCCTTCTGACGCTGCTGACGTGATCACCCTGACGCTGTCTTCGCTTTCGACCTACGCGGCTTGCGCCGCTTCTTCCCGCGACCCCTCGGCCTTGCGGCGACGGCGCAGCCACGCGATCAACCTGCGGCACGCGAGGGCAATGCCGGTGTAGACCAGCACGGCGCCGCCGGCCGACACCATGCCGGCGATCGTCTGCCCGATCAGGCCGTAGAACTCACCGGTGTGCGCGAAGCGCAGCCAGGAGCGCGCCCGGCGGCCGGCGCTCTGGCTTTCGAAACTCTCGTTCCTGGTGACGGCCGCCGACGCGCGATCGACCGTCAACGTCTGCCGCTTCTGCGGCTGGCCACCGTAGCCCTCGTCCACCGTGATCACGATCGGGGCCCGCTCGGACGTCGCCAGCCGCGTGGTCATGGTGCGCCACGCCGGCACCTGCGATTGCGCCGTGATCCACGACGCGTCGAGTCCCGTCGAGTGGTAGGTCGGTTTTTCTCTCTCGGTGCGTTCCGCCGGACGCGCGTTGGCCGCGGCTCCCGCCGGCGCCGGCGGCGTGTCGCCCACCATCCGGTACACGAGGTTGCTGGCCCATGGATAGGAGATCGGCACCGCGCCCGCGACGACGATGGCGAGCGGCACGGCCGACCAGAAGCCGATCACGTTGTGCCAGTTGAAGTCCCGTGCCTTCGATGCGAGCCCGCCGCGGAACCAGAGGACGTTCTTGAACTGCAGCCACGTCCAGACACGCGGAAACCACAGGTAGATGCCGCTGAGGACAATGAAGAGGAAGCCGAGATTCGCGGCGCCGGTGATCGCCTTGCCGGTGGCGCGGCTCGCGCCTTCGAGCGCGACGTAGCGGTGCCACGTGGTCATGCTGCGGAAGAACGACCGGAGAGCGGCGGGTGGTTCGCCGATGATGGAGCCGGTATAGGGATCGACGAGGAGCGCCTTGTTGCCGTCGAGCGTGATCGTGGCCGGCGCCGAGCGATCGGCGCGGAGCGTGATGCCGATCGGGGCCGCCCCAGGACGGGCCTCTGCGACTCGCGCCAGCAGCGTCTCTGGCGGGAGCGTCGGGGCGTCGCCCTGGGACGGCGCCGTCCAGGCACGGCGGTCGGCCCACTCGAGCATCTGCTTCTCGTACGTGAGCGCGACGCCGGTGACGGACATAATGAGGACGACCAGCCCGGC
>JALDXK010000204.1:0-9459 GCA_032155105.1 Acidobacteriota bacterium | reverse complement strand
TTAAAAATTAAAAGTTAAAAGTTAAAAGTGAAAAGTTAAAAATCGATTTCTCATTTTCAACTTTTCACTTTTAACTACGCGGTAGCGATCTTGCCGCCGCCGGAGTTCGCCCGCAGGCTCTTGATGCCCTGCTCGATGCGCTCCGCCACTTCGCGCTCGCGCTGCAGCGCGCGCAGCGTGTTCTGCGCTTCCTGCACCATGAAGTCGAGCCGCGCCAGCTTTTCGCCGACGTGATCGATCACGGCGCGCTGCTCGCCCAGCATCTCCAGGTTCACGTTGATGTCGTCGAGCAGGTTGGTGATCGCGTTGGCGCGCGTCTGGACCTCTTCCACCATCTTGCGGCGCGAATCGATCGCGGCGATCTTGACGTCGGTATCGTCGACGCGGCTCAACAGGTCTTCGACCTTGGTGCGCAGATCGGCGACCTCGCCGCGGTGATCGGTCACGAACTGCAGGTCCGCCTTGCTGCGGCTGCTGATCTTGTGGACGCTCTCGACTTCGGCCTTGACGGCAGCGACGAGGGTGTCGCGCTCGACGATCGCCTTCATCTTCGTGTCCACGTCTTCGGTGGCGCGGCCAAGTTCGTTCAGCCGCTGCTCGAAAGTGGTGATCTTCTTCTCTGAGAACGCCAGCTGCGTGCGCCGCTGCTCGAGCTGCTTGACCATCGTCTCGGCGCGCTTGAGCTGATCTTCCGCGGCCTCGGTCTGCATCATGGCGTCGCGCTGCTTGGACTGGACGCGGGCCAGCTCGGTGAGCAGCTCTTCCTTGATGACGCCGGCCCGGCCCAGATCCTCGGTCACACTCTGCACCTGCTTGAGCCGCTCCGCCGTTTCCGCGGCCAGCGAGCGCCCGTGCTCGACCAGCTCGGTGAGGCGCGCCTTCTGGTCGTGGACCACGGCCTCGTCCTGCTTCACCGAGAGCGCGAGCCCGTGCGACTTCTCGAGCGACGTCTGCAGCGCCGCCACTTCGTTGGTGATCGGGGCCAGCCGCGCCTGCATCGCGGCAACGCCGTCAAGCTTCTGCTGCACGTCGACGACCTGGGTGCCGAGCGTGTCGCTGAGGCTCTTGAGGCTCTCGACTTCATTCCGCCGCCCGAGCTGTTCGGTCAGCTTGCGATCCACGTCCGCGGTGACGACGTGGAGGTTGTTGATGCGGCCTTCGAGCTTCTCGATGAATTGCAGGCGGGCGCCAACGCGCGTGAGCTGCGCATCGAGCTCGGCGGCGAGCTCGCCGAGGCGGGTGGCGGCCTTGGTGCCGTCCTCGACGGTGGCCATCTTGCTCAACACCGCGTCCATCTTCGATTCGAGCTCCGGCGTGCGGCTGAGGAACGTCGTGGCGCGCTCGCCGAACGCTTCGAGCGAAGCGCGATCCGCCGACAGCTTGTCGCCCAGCTTCGCCGCCTCCGAGTGCGCCTTGTGGAAGTCGGCGATTTCCGCGCGCAGCTGCTCGAGATCCTGGCGTGACTGTTTCAACGCCTCGTGCTGCGCCTGCGTGCGGCGGCCCAGCTCGTCGACCTGCGCGAGCCGTTCGCCGAGCGACTCGAGCGCGCCCTGCTTGCGCGCCATCTCGTCGGCCTGCGCCATCAGCGTCTGGAACGACTTGCTCAGCTCGTCGGCGCGCTGGTTCATCACGCCCAGCTGCTTGTCTTTCTGCAGCACGCCGTCCATGCGGGTTTCCGCTTCCTCCACCGATCCCGACAAGGCGCGCAACCGGTGATCGAACTGGTCGAACTCCTTCTTGTCGACGGCGAGTCGTTCGACGGTGCTCTTGAGGTACTCCGCCAGCCCGCGGCTTTCCTTGTCGAGCCGCGCGAACTCACGACCGAACTCGTCGCGCATCGTCTGGGCCGACGTGAGCTGCGCGGTGGTTTCCTGCGCCAGCTTCTCCATCCGCGCCACCGTCTCCTCGGCGCGGGCCACGTTCTTGCTGCCTTCGTTGAGCTTGGCGACCTGCACGTCCATCGACCACACCATCTCGTTGAGGCGGTTGGCCTCGACGACGGCACGCTCGACGGCGTGTTTCTGGGCCTCGAGGGCCTTGGCCTTCTGCGAGACGTGTTCGGCCAGGGCGTTCAGCGAGGCCAGGCGCTCTTCGGTGTTCTTGCTGAGCTCCTGCAACTGCACCAGCGGTCCAAGCTTCTTCTCGATTTCCTTGACGTTCTCCATCGCCGACGCCGAGGCGTCCTTGGCTTCGCGCGACGTGTCGCGAATGCGCTGGAACTCAGAGGTGAGCTGCGACCCGGTCGAGCGAATCGCATCCAGCTCGCCCTTGAGCGTGCCCACGCTCTCGACGGACTTGGCGACTTCGGTGGTCGACACCTTCAGGAGCGCGCGCAGGTCTTCGAACGAGCTGCGTTCCTTGCGGAGCGTCTCGATGGTGGCCTGGTTTTCCAAGGCCTGCGACGCCAGTTGATTCACGGCCAGGCGATGCTTCTGCAGCTCGCCGTCGGGCGCGGTAATTTTTTCGGAAACGCGGTGGGCTTCGTGGACCTGTTCGAGGAGCGCGGCCATGCGCTTTTCGATCTGTTCGAGGCCCTTCGACCGGTCTTCGTAACCGGTCACTTTCTGCCCCAACTCTTCGAGCCGCTTGAGCGCCGCATCGGCTTTCTGGCCGACCTGGTCGAGCGCCTTGCTGGTCTGCGCCAGCTTCGAGGTGCCGCCGGCCATTTGCGTCAGCATGGCGCTGAGCGCGGTCCGCTCTTCTTTCGCCTGGGCGATTAACGCCTGGAGTTCGTCCTGCTGGCCTTTGTTCTTTCCCTGCGCGCCGAAGAGTGCATCAAGCATGGCGAAGTATAGCTCCCTGGCTCGTCCGGTCCATCGGCGAAGCGCCGGCGGTGCGGAGCCCGCCGACGCGGAGCCGCCGCGAAGGTGGGCAGAATTTGCTGTCGTTTCCGAGTCTTTCGTTGGTGTTTTCTGCGACGCGCGCACCCGGTGCGCGGGGGTCTGTCCGGATATCGGCGGAAATTTGCCGGTCGAGTAGGGGCAGTCCGATTGCACCCTCCCGGCCATGCTTGCCACCCTCGAGAGCGCAACGGTGATCGGCGTGGACGCCTGCCGCGTGCACGTCGAGATCGACGTCAGCGGCGGACTCCCCCATTTCCAGCTCGTCGGTCTGCCCGACGCCAGCGTGCGCGAGAGCCGCGACCGCGTGCGCGCGGCGATTCGCAACTCCGGGTATGTGTTCCCGGTCTACCGCATCACGATCAACCTCGCGCCCGGCGACGTGCGCAAGGCCGGTCCCGCCTTCGACCTGCCGATTGCGCTGGGCATGCTCGCCGCCACCGGCACCATCACGCGGACCGACTTCGCGGGCATCGTCCATGTCGGCGAACTCTCGCTCGATGGCGCGATCCAGCCGGCACGTGGCATCCTGCCCATCGCCGCCGAGGCGCGGCGCTCAGGTGCGAAGGCCCTGCTGCTGCCGTGCGACAACCTCGCCGAAGCCGAGGTCGTGACCGGATTGCGCCTGCTTCCAGTGCGAACACTTCGCGAAGCCGTCGATCGTTTGAACCAGGCAGACGCGGACTGGCCGATCGCAGCACCGGCACCCCCCTTGGCACCAGGCACGAGGCACCAGGCACCGGTTCTGGAGCCGGCGGCAATGGATCTTTGCGACTTGCACGGCCAGGCTTTTGCGCGCCGTGCGCTGGAAGTCGCCGCCGCCGGCGCCCACAATCTTTTACTGGTGGGTCCGCCGGGCGCCGGTAAGACGATGCTCGCCAGGCGGCTGCCGGGCATCCTGCCGCCATTGACATTCGAGGAATCGATCGAGGTCACGACCATCCACTCCGTGGCGGGCCAGTTGCGTCCGGGCGTGGGCCTGTTGCGGGAGCGGCCCTTCCGCGCGCCGCATCACACCATTTCCGACGTGGCCCTGGTCGGCGGCGGGTCGGTGCCACGACCGGGCGAAGTGAGCCTCGCCCATCACGGGGTGTTGTTCCTCGACGAGATGCCAGAGTTCGACCGCCGGGTGCTCGAGGCGCTGCGCCAGCCGATCGAGGAAGGCCGCATCACCGTGTCGCGCGCGCTTCGGTCGGTCGCGTTCCCGGCGCGGTTCGTGCTCGTGGCGGCGATGAACCCGTGTCCGTGCGGATATCACGGCGACCCCAGGCGGAGATGCCGGTGTACGCCGCAGCAAACGGCGCGCTACCACAATCGGCTCTCGGGGCCGCTCCGCGATCGCATCGATCTCGTCGTCGAAGTCGACGCCGTCCCGATCACCCACCTCACCGAGGGGCCGCCGGGCGAGTCGTCCGCCGCGGTGCGCGCGCGAGTGCTCGCCGCCCGCGCCCGCCAGATCGCCCGCCCGAGTCGCGCCCGCGTCAATGCGAACCTCACCGGCACCGAGCTGAAGAAATTCGCGCCGCTCGACACTCCGGGCAAGCGGCTGCTGGAACGCTCTGCCGAACGGCTGCACCTGTCGGCGCGGGCCTTTCACCGCATCATCCGCGTCGCCCGCACCATCGCCGACCTCGCCGGCGCGGACGCGATCACGCTCGATCATCTCGGCGAGGCCCTCCAATATCGCTTCGTCGAGGACGCTTCCAGCTCCATTCCAGAACCAAGAAGACGATGATTTGTTAGGTACGGAAAATGGTATGGCCACAACCAAGCTGACAATCACCTTGGATGATGACCAGTTCGCGGACGTCAAACGCCTGGTGGCGGCAGGGCGCGCACCCAGCGTGTCTGGCTTCGTCCGGAAAGCCGTTGAGACGGCGCTCCACGATGCGGCGGGCTGGGAAGAGATGTTGAACGAAGCGCTGCTCGCATCGGGCGGGCCTCTGTCTGAGGCAGAGCGCGCATGGGCGGACGAAGTGCTGGGGCACAAGAAAGGTGGCTCGCAGAGGCGAGGCCGGTCGTGACCGGTCTCACCCTCGACGCGGGCGGCCTGATGGCGCTGGACCGTGGTGATCGGAAGATGCTGGTGCTTCTGGCGCGTGCCCGGGAGAACGCTGACAGCATCACCGTGCCGGCGACAGTGCTCGCACAGGTGTTGAGGTCACCCGCCCGTCAGGCGCGGATTGTTCGCCTCTGCCGTCACCCCGCAACGGATCTCGTCGCACTCGACGGTCTCGACGCGTCGGCAGTGGGCCTACTACTCGCTGAATCCTGCACTGCCGACATCGTCGATGCCCACGTCGTGGTCTGTGCGCGCCGGGCGGGTCAGGCAGTGGTGACGAGCGACCCAAACGACATCGCCCGTCTCGCGGGCGATCTTCCAACCTTCGCAGTGTAGCGCGCGCGGCCCCCCGGAGCGGTGGCCGAAGCCATGTTGCGTCCACCAAACCGGCTACGTTAGCCTGCGAATGCGCATCACGACGCGGCCGTTCACCGAGCCGCGCTTGAGGACGGTTTTCTTCACGTCGTGGCCGGACGATCCGCCGGGCTTCAGCACGACTTGCGTCAGTTCCACTTCGTCGGGCACGACGAGTGGCACCTCGCGCTCACCGCTTTTCATGTCTGACTGTAGCGCCACCGACGCCCTGCCGAGAACGCGCACCTGGTCACCTTCTGTGCTCAAGGCCTTGAGGTGTGCACCGGACGCCGCTCCGACGACGGCGCCGAGGACGATGTTGGAGATGCCGCCCGTGACAATCGCCCATGCGCCTTTGAAGGCAGCGCCAATGATGCCGGTGATGATCCTGTCCAACGTGGTTGGTTGCTCGACGTCGGAGACCTCGAGCACCAACTCGCACTCACCCTCAATCTCTTCCTTGAACAGCACACGATCACCGTAGCTGAAAGGCTCGCCGGTCGAGGGATTCACGCCGGTCACGTCGATCACCTGATCGTCCCTGAGCTTGAAAGCCTTCACGGTCGTAACGGTGGCCTTGGCGGCAGACGGATAGAGGAGCGTGGCGGTGAGCAGGTTGTTGCCCCGCTTGCCGCGTTCCAGCCGGCCCGACTCGGCCAACCCGAGTCTCAACAGTTGAATCTCGAAGGTCACGACGCCTCCCTGGACGCTACTTGAGGAGCGTCTCGATTTCGTCCGGATGCCGCGAGCGTGACTGCGCTTCGACGGTGGTGATCGCCCCGTTCTTCACCAGCCTGGCCAGTGATTCCTCGAGCGTGAAGGAGCCCAGCTTCCGGGTGATCGTGATTTCCTGGTGAAGATGCTGCAGCGCATTCTTGCGAATGTGCTGCCGGGCGCCGTAGCTGATCATCAGCAGCTCCGCCGCCGGGACGCGCCCCTTCCCTGCCAGCGGAATCAGCGTTTGCGTCATCACGGCCGCAAGCGCCCACGACAGCTCCTGCCGAATCGTGTTCTGGCGCTCGTTGGGGAACGAATCGCAGATCCGGCCGACCGACGAGGCCACATCGAGCGTGTGCACGCTGCTGAAGACCAGGTGACCGGTCTCCGCAGCCGCCAGCGCGATCCGCATCGATTCGTGATCGCGCATCTCGCCGATGACCAGTACGTCCGGCGCCTGCCGGACGGCGCCCCTGAGCGCCGTGGGAAAATCGGGCGCATCGACGCCGACCTCGACCTGTTCGACGAGCGACAGCTGGTTGGCGTGTTCGTACTCGATCGGATCTTCGACGGTGATGATGTGCCTGGCATCACGGCGATTGATCGTGTCCACCAGCGCCGCCAGCGTCGTGGTTTTGCCGGAGCCCGTCGCACCCCCAATGAGGACGAGGCCGGACGTAAGTCGCGACAAGCCCTCGACTTCAGGGGGCAGGCCCAATTCCGACAACCTGGGAACGCGCGCCGGCAGGATGCGAATCGCCGCCGCCGTGTGGCCGCGCTCCTGGTGAAGGTTCACCCGCAGCCGGCCGATCGACTCCAGCTTGATCGACGCGTCGGTGATGCGCCTGGTCCTGAACTCCTCGGCGGCGTGCCTGGCCAATAAGGGCACGATGGCCGTTTCAATGTCTTCCTCGTCCAGGACGTGATCGGTGATCGCCACCAGCGTGCCGTGGACGCGCATCGTCGGCCTGCTGCCGGTGACGAGGAGCAGATCGCTGCCACCCGCGGCCACGACGTGCCGGATCCAATTGCCGAACTGCGCGTCGGAATGGGTCGACCTCGGGTCCGCATTTTCGTTCAACTCGACGATGAGGGCGTCGAGATCATCCTTGGGTAGCATGCTGAGGGCTACTGTGGAGGGTGCGCGGCGTGTTCGTCAAGCACTGCGCACCAACACCACGGACGTATCACGCTGCCGATCAGGGATGGTCCAGTAGGTGGCCAGCAGACGATTCTTCTCCTCGTGCGGCGCCAGCCGGAAGCCGTGTGCCTGGTAGAAACGAATCGCCCACTGCGCGTCGGCCCAGGTGCCAATCAGCAACGGTCCGGTGACGTGGCCCGAGAGGTTGGCGAGCAGCTTGCCGCCGATGCCGCGGCCCTGATGAGCCGTCGCACGTAGGCGTGCCGAATCAGGGTGACATCGCGCACCGACTGCACCCCCATCACGCCAACCAAGGCCCCGGCATCGTCCCACCCGGAGAACTGCACGCCCTTGGCAATCTCCGACTCGAGCGCCGCGCGCGACATGTATGGGTCGTGAAAGCAGTCTGTGGGAATCACGCCGCGATACCGCTCCGCGGCTTCGTTGATGATCGAATCGATGACCGGAATGTCTTCGGGCGTGCAGGGTCGAATCATCGCGCCATTCTCCAGTCCTGAACCTCAGAACTTCAAGGTGACGCCCGATGCAGAACCTCATCGGATCAATTTCGTGCGCGCACCGGACGCTTTTGTACGCCGAGTGTCATAGGCGATCATAGGGCGAAAATCTGGGCAGCCGGAGACTTTTCCCTTTCCGATCGTTCCGGGGCCGTGTTAGCCTTCCTTGCCTCGCTCCCCCACGGTGGCAGGGGTAAATTCCAACAGCTCAGGTAGTTAGTTAATGCTTTCTAAGCGATACACGATAGTTCTGGCCGACCGTACCACGGGCGTAGTGCGGCGCTTCACGATCTCGTTGAAGCCAGCCCTGATCGCGGTGGTGTCCGTCGTGACGTTGCCGATTCTCATCGGCACCGGCTCGGCGTTGAAGGCCAAGCACGACGTGGCGAACGTCTTCGCGACCAACGTCACGCTCGAGTTTGAGAACGCGAATTATCGCGCCGCGACCGAGCAGCTCGCCGGCCAGATCATGGCGCTGCAAACGGCGATGGCGGATGTGGGCGCGAAAGCCGCGCTGGATCCCTCGCTGCAGAACTCGATGGACAAGCTGCCAGCCGTGGTGAAGAGCCGCGCTATGGGCGGCCCGACCGCGAGCAGCGCACTCACGTCGATGGCACCCGGGCTCACCTCGCCGGAAAACACCTTTGCCCTGCTGAAAGATCTGCTTCAGGGGCTCGAGAGCCGCCTGCAGACGGTACGGTCTGACGTGGACAAGCGCAATCAGCTGGCCGCCGCGACCCCGTCGATCTGGCCCACGCACGGCTGGCTGTCGTCGAGCATGGGCAATCGCGCAGACCCGTTCACCGGCGAACGCGATTTCCACCCCGGTCTCGACATCTCCGCCGACAAGGGTGATCCGATTTACTCCACGGCTGACGGCACCGTGACGCACGCCGCGTCGGCCGGCAATTACGGCAACCTGGTGATCGTGGACCATGGCTACGGCCTTGAAACCCGCTACGGCCACATGTCGGCGTTCAAGGCGAAGGTTGGCCAGAAGGTGAAGCGCGGCGACCTGCTCGGCCTCGTCGGTTCCACCGGTCGCGCCACCAGCTCGCACCTGCATTACGAAGTGCGCGCCAACGGGCGCATCCTCAATCCGCTCCAATTGCTGCTGAATCCCCGCCGCAACGGCAATTAGCCGTTTGGAGGGCGATGGCTTCAGCCAATCGCCAAGCGACGGCTAAAGCCGCCGCTCTCCATAAACCCGTATAATAGGGAGATAGCCATCAAGGCTGTCTTCCTACATGCTCGGTCAACTCCTCACCAAAATCGTCGGCACGCAGAACGACCGTGAATTGAAACGGCTTCGTCCGCGCGTGGCCGGCATCAACGCGTTCGAACAGTCGATCTCCACGCTCAGCGACGAACAGTTGCGCGGCAAGACGGTCGAGTTCAGGACCCGCCTCGCCGCCGGCGACACGCTCGACGATCTGCTGCCCGAGGCCTTCGCGGTGGTCCGCGAAGCCGGCCGCCGCGTGCTGCACATGCGCCATTACGACGTGCAGTTGATCGGCGGCATGGTGCTGCACCACGGCACGATCGCGGAGATGAAGACCGGTGAAGGCAAGACGCTGGTGGCCACGCTCCCGGCCTATCTGAACGCCCTCGAAGGCAAGGGCGTGCACGTCGTGACCGTGAACGTATACCTGGCGCGACGCGACTCCGAGTGGATGGGCCGCGTCTACCGTTTCCTCGGCATGACGGTCGGCGTGATCCAGCACGACCTCAACGACCAGCAGCGCCAGGTGGCCTACGGCTGCGACATCACCTACGGCACCAACAACGAGTTCGGCTTCGACTACCTGCGCGACAACATGAAGTTCG
>JALDXK010000203.1:0-9468 GCA_032155105.1 Acidobacteriota bacterium | reverse complement strand
CACGACGGCAGCGTGACGAGAAAGCCGAGCGGCCAGGTGATGACCTTGATGGCAATGCCGAGGACGATGGCGCGGCCGGGCAGCGTCTTCAGCAACCAGGAACGCCAGACGTGCGATCGCGACAGCGTGTCGCCTGGCAGCAACGCAGGTGGCCGTACCGATTCGCTCATCTGGCGGATACCAGAGTATCCTCTTTCGACCCGATGAAACTCAACGACACCGCGCGCTTCAGCACGATTTGCATTCACGCCGGACAGGAACCCGATCCCGCGACCGGCGCGATCATCACGCCGATCTACCAGACCTCGACCTATGTCCAGGACGGGCTCGGCCAGCCACACGCGGGGTTCGAATACGGCCGCACGCAGAACCCGACGCGCATGGCGCTCGAGCGCAACGTGGCCGCCATCGAAGCGGGGGCGGCGGCGTTTGCCTTTGCCTCAGGCATGGCGGCCATTGATGCCCTCCTGACGCGCCTCGAATCCGGCGACCACGTGCTCGTCGGCGACAACACCTATGGCGGAACGTTCCGGTTGTTCGAGCGCGTGCGGCGGAAGTTCGGCCTCGACTTCACCTACGTCGACACCTCGAAGCCGGAGCTGGTCGAGCCGGCGATCAGGCCGAACACGAAATACCTGTTCATCGAGACGCCGACCAATCCGATGCTCCACATCACCGACATCCAGTGCGTCAGTGCCATCGCGCACCGCGCGAATGTCCGCGTCATCGTCGACAACACCTTTGCGAGTCCGTACATCCAGCGTCCGCTCCAGCTCGGCGCCGACATCGTGGTGCACAGCACCACCAAGTTCCTGAACGGCCACAGCGACAGCGTCGGCGGCGTGGTGATCCTCAAGCACCAGGATGATGTGGACTGGATCAAGTTCGTGCAGAACGCGGCGGGCGCGATCCTCGGGCCGATGGATGCATGGCTGATCCTGCGCGGCACTAAGACGCTGACCGTGCGCATGGAGCGGACCAACGAGAACGCGATGGCGATCGCCGAGTACCTCGCGGCGCACCCGAAAGTGACGCGCACCATCTACCCCGGGCTGGCGTCGCATCCGCACCACCACCTCGCCCGCAAGCAGATGAACGGCTTCGGCGGGCTGATCTCGTTCGACGTCGACACGCTCGACAACGCGAAGACGGTGTTGAATCGCTTGCGCCTGATGGCGCTCGCCGAGAGCCTCGGCGGCGTCGAGACGCTGATCTCACACCCGGCGATCATGACCCACGCGTCGGTGCCGCCCGACCGGCGCGCTATGCTGGGCATCGGCGACGGGTTGATCCGGATCTCGGTGGGCATCGAGGACGTCGACGATCTGCAAGCCGACCTGGAACAAGCGTTGTCGGCTCTGTAGTCTTGGGTCTCGAGTGGTGGGAACTGACTTCGTCATCGTCTTAACGACATTCCCGGCCGATCACGACGTCGAGGCGGTCGCGCGGACGCTGGTGGAAGAACGCCTCGCGGCGTGCGTGAACGTGTGGCCGGCGATGCGGTCGATCTACGCGTGGAAGGGCGCCGTCGAACGCGCCGACGAACGGCAGGTGGTGATCAAGACGACGCGCGCGCGGGTTGCCGAGCTCGAGGCCCGCATCCGCACGCTGCATCCCTACGACGTTCCAGAATTCGTCGTCCTGCCGATCGATGCCGGCAGCGCCGGCTATCTTTCCTGGCTCTCCGAATCCACATCGGAAAAGTGAACCTGCTTCACTTTCCCGAGCCCAAAAGGGAACCTGCTTCACTTCTCCGAAACTCGTAAACTACACCCCGTATAACCGTATAAACGTAAAACCGTCTTTATTCTTGCACATGTAAGTGTCTTGATGTAAAGATGCGTATACGGTTCGCCGTTTTACTGTCTTGCCGTTTTACCGTCTCAGTGGATACACTTCACGCTGTATTGGCGGCAAAGCGGACTGACAGCGACACGGTAAAAACGACCGTCGAGCTCCCGGGGGAGCTCTGGCGGGCCGCGAAGATCCGGGCCATGGACGAGCGGGCCGATCTTCGAACGGTGCTGATTCGCGCGCTGGAGCAGTACCTGCGCGGCAGCGATCCGGAACGGCCTGCGCGTGTCAGTTCGCCGAGCCCATGACCGAGCGCAACAACCAATCAAAGCCGCTTGCCTCGAGCCAAGTCGAAGGGCGTCCCGCTTCCCCCCCCGGGCCCACCCTTGTCAGCCGTGGCCGGCGCCTGTTGCGTCACGTCCTCGTCTTCATCACCCTGGTCATCGTGGTCGACGCCATCGCCGGCGAGAAAGGCCTGCTGGCGCTGCTCGAAGCGCGCCGCGACTATGCGGCGCTCGAACGATCGCTCGAGCGCGCCCGCGCCGAGAATGCCGAGTTGCGCGAGACCGCGCGGCGGCTCCGCGAGGATCCCGCCGCCATCGAAGAAGCCGCCCGCCGCGAGCTCGGCCTGATCAAGCCTGGCGAAGTGCTGTTCATCGTCAAAGACGTCAAATAGTGCGCTAGGCTGGAGCTTTCCTGGAGGAGGGTTCATGGCACGCACGGCAGAAGCGGAATGGAAGGGCGATCTCAAGGGCGGCAGCGGCCGCGTTAAGACTGGCAGCGGCGGCTACGACGGCAACTATTCGTTTGCCACCCGCTTTGAAAACGGCGCCGGCGCCAACCCGGAGGAACTCCTTGGTGGGGCGCACGCCGGCTGCTTCTCGATGGCCCTCGCCAACTCGCTCGCGACGGCCGGATTCACTCCGACCAGCATCAAGACCAAGGCCGATGTGCACCTGAACAAGGATGACAAGGGCTTCCTGATCAACCTGGTCGAGCTCACCGTCGACGCCGAGGTGCCGAAGATCGACCAGGCGACGTTCGATCAGCACGTCGAGAAGACGAAGACCGGCTGCATCATCTCGCGCGCGCTCGGTGCGATCCCGAGCATGACCGTCAAGGCGACGCTGAAGAACTAAGCCACCGATTAGACACAGATTCGGCACCGATGGCTCGTTAAGCACGGATGGCTTACGCGGTCAGACTGGTCCACTGGGACGAACACGAGGGCCTCGAGCGGCAGCAGCAGCTCGAGGCTCTTGACTTCGATGCGGCCTTTGATTCCGGCGACGGCATCATGGTCGTGCTTCGCGCGATCAAGTCGAGCCCGCCCGATGCGGTGGTGATCGATCTGTCGCGGATCCCGTCGCACGGCCGCGAAGTCGCCTACTCGCTGCGCGCGACGAAAGCCACGCGGCACGTGCCGCTGGTGTTCGTCGGTGGAGAGCCCGAAAAGCTCGAGAAAACCAGGCAGCTGATTCCAGACGCCACCTACACGACCTGGGGCCGGATCAAGGCGGCGTTGACTAGGGCGATCACGCGGCCGGTCAGGAACCCGGTGGTTCCGGATCACAACGTCTCGGGCCGGCCGACGGTGGCCAAGCTGGGCGTGAAGCCCGGCTTCAAGGTCGCGCTGCTTAGTTCGCCCAAGGGGTTTGCCGATACGCTGACGCCGTTGCCCGCGAAGGTGAAGTTCACCGCCCGCCCCGAACGCGACGCTGACATCTATATCTGCTTCGCCAGGACCGATCGCGAGCTGCAGGCTCACCTGCTCGCCGTCGGTGCGCCGGCCGATCGCCAAACGTTGTGGCTGTCGTGGCCGAAGAAGGCGTCGGGCATCACGTCCGAGATCGACGGCAACATCGTGCGGGAAACCGGCCTCCGTGCCGGCTGGGTCGATTTCAAGGTGTGCGCCATCGACGACACCTGGTCCGGCCTCGCCTTCAAACGGCGAAAGTGAACCTGCTTCACTTTCCCTCGCGCTTACGTCACGCGTAATTTAGCGCGCCAACCGTGCGCATACCTGGGGCGTCAAAGGGGCCATGGCATTGCTGTTTTCGCTCGGCCGGGACCTGAGGTACGCCTGTCGACAGATGCGCCGGACGCCGGTGGTCAGCGGTGTGGCTCTTCTCTCGCTCGCCCTGGGCATCGGGGCGAACGTCGCGATTTTCTCCCTCGTCAACGCACTAATCCTGAAAGCCTTGCCGATTCACGAGCCGGAACGGCTCGTGCAGATGCAGTTCACCGATACCAACCCGCGCAACCACCAGACCTTTTTTACCAACCCGCAATGGGAGTACCTGCGCGATCACCAGGACGTCTTCAGCGGCGCGGCCGCGACCGGTTTTGTGCGCTTCAACCTGAACGCGACCGGCGAGTCTCGCGTGGTTCCCGGCTTGTACGTGAGCGGGCGATTTCTCGATACCCTGGGCGTGACGCCTATTCTCGGCCGCAGCTTCACCGAAGAGGACGACCGCCGCGGCAGCGAACCGATCGCGATCCTGAGTTACGGCTTCTGGCAACGTGAGTACGGCGGCGATCGCCAGGTGCTCGGGCGTGCGGTGTCACTCGACGGCCATGCCTTCACCATCGTCGGCGTCACGCCGCCGGAGTTCTTCGGCGTGCGGGTCGGCACGACCTTCGACGTGATGATTCCACTTGGCAACGAGCCGATCATCCGCGGCGCGGAAAGTGCGCTCGATCGCCGCAGCTCATGGTGGCTCTCGATGTTCGGCCGGCTATCGCCGGGCCAGACAATCGCGCAAGCCGAATCGCGCCTACGCGCCCTACAGCCACAGTTGCGGGAGGCGACCATGCCGCAGGAGTGGCGTCCGCAGGACCAGGCAACTTATATCGAGGATCCGTTCGGCGTGATTCCCGCGGCCACCGGCATTTCAACGCTCCGCGATCGCTACAGCCGTCCGCTCTATGTGCTGCTCGGCATCGTCGGGCTGGTGCTGACCATCGCCTGTGCCAACATGGCCAACCTGCTGCTCGCGCAATCGGTGGCACGGCGCCGCGAGTTGGCGGTGCGGCTGTCGCTCGGCGCGGGACGGCGGCAGCTGATTCGCCAGCTGCTGGTAGAAAGCATCATGCTGTCGCTGGCCGGTGCCGCGGCCGGCCTGGTGATTGCCGCGTGGGGCAGCCGCGCGCTGGTGGCGATGTTGAGCACGCGGACGAACTTCACCTTCGTCGATCTCTCCATGGACTGGCGCGTGTTCGGCTTCACCGCGGCGGTGGCCATCGCCACGGGCCTGCTGTTCGGCGTCTTCCCCGCCATGCGCGGCACGTCGGTGGCGCCGGCGGACGCGCTCCGCGATCACGCGCGCGGCATCGTCAGCGGCGGCGGCCGCCTCAACGTCGGACACGCGCTGGTCGCGCTGCAGGTGGCACTGTCGTTCGTACTCGTGTTTGGCTCGACACTATTCGTGCGCACGCTGGTCAGCCTCACGCACCAGGGCATGGGCTTCGAATCCGATCGCCTGTTGATCGCAACGGTCGATCTGCGGCGCACGAAGGCGGAGGAATCCGCCCGCCTGCCGATGTTTCTCCAGACGCGCGACGCGGTCGCCGCGGTGCCGGGCGTGGACGCGGTGGCGGCGTCCTTCGTGACGCCCGTCAGCGGCGCGGCCTGGGGCCTGCGGATCACCGTGCCAGGCTTCGATCGACCCGAGCGCGAACGATCGACGCTGTTCAACGCCGCCACACCGGACTTCTTCCGCGCGATGCGCACGCCGATTCTCGCCGGCCGGGACTTCACCGCCGCCGACGCCGCGAACCACCCGCTCGTCTCAGTCGTCAACGAGGCGTTTGCGAAGAAGTACTACGCCGGCCAGAACCCAGTCGGCAAGACGTTCGTGGTCGAACGCTTCGGCCGCGATCGCACGGACAAGCAGTACGAGATCGTCGGCCTCGTCGCCGACGCGAAGTACCGCACGCTGCGGGAAGACCCGCAGCCGACGTTCTACGCGCCGATGGCCCAGATGGATGAGCTTGCCTCGTCGGTGCGGTTCGCCATCAAGACCACGGCGTCGCCGTGGTCGTCCCGCGGGGCCATCCTGCATGCCATCGCCGGCGTCAACAAGGACATCGCCGTCGAGTTTCGCACCCTCGAGGAAGATCTCGGCGCCGCGGTGATACAGGAGCGGCTGGTCGCCTCGCTTTCGGCGTTCTTCGGCGGCCTGGCGTTGCTCCTCGCCGCGCTCGGGCTTTACGGCGTGATGTCCTATTCCGTCACGCGTCGCCGTAACGAGATCGGTATCCGCATGGCGCTCGGGGCGGAACCCGACAGCGTGATCCGGCTGGTCCTGCGACACGTCGCGATGATCACGGTCGTGGGCCTGGTCGCCGGCGCGGTGGTCGCGGTCGGCACGGGTCGGTTCATCAATACACTGCTCTTCAACCTCGCCACCTACGACCGTACGATGATCGCGATCACCGCGATGACGCTGACGGTTGCCGCGGGCATTGCGGGCTACCTGCCGGCGCGGCGAGCCGCGCGCATCGACCCGATGACGGCGTTGCGGGAGGAGTAAATCGCGCTACGGTAGCGCGCGGTATTTGAAATTGCGGAAGCGAACCTCACCTTCGCCCGAAGCGTAAAGCGCCGGCCGCAGGCTCAGGAAATCGTAGGCGACGTTGTGATGGTAGCCCGACACCTCGACGGCGCGGTCGTAGCGCTGCCACTTCTGCCCGTCGGCGCTGTAGTCGAGCGTGACGATGTGGCGGTCGTTGGTCAGGCGGATCCACACCCGCTGGCCAAGGTGCGCGGGCCGCGCCGACGTCCGGTCCATGCCGTAAAGGTGCAGGCGCAGGTTCTTCGCTGAGATGCCGAGGCCGGCGTAGAGCTTGCGACTGTAGAACACCAGTAAGCCACCACTGGCGTTCGGGTCCGCTTCGATCTCCACTTCCATCTGGTAGGCGTGGTCGCCGTTCACGAACCAGAGCGGCGAGCTATCCGCGGGGCCCTGCCCTTTCGCTTTCAGCACCAGCGAGTTGTTGTCGTAGCGATACCGCTCGCGATCGGCGGCGTCACCGGCGTAGAAGCTCCATTGCACGCCCATCTTGCTCTGTGAGAAATCATCCGAGAACGCAAAGCCATGCGGACCCGCGGTGCCGGCCGGCTTTGCGATCGGGTCGGCTGGATCGGCGCCGGCCATCTTGAACCACCCGTCGGCCGTCCACTCGACGGGTTCGAGCAGTGCCTGTCGGCCGAGCGTGTAGTAACCGTTCTCGTAGGCGTGATAGACCATCCACCAGGCGCCGACGCGATCCTCGACCAGCGTGCCATGGCCCTTCGACCACCACCGCTCGTCCTTCGATTGCGTCCGCATGATCGGGTTGTACGGCGAGTTCTCCCACGGTCCTTCGATGGTTTTCGACCGCGCCGCCACGATCATGTGGCCCGTCGGCGGCCCCGCGGTGCCGCCTTCCGCCAGCACCATGTAGTAGTAGTCGCCGCGCTTGAGGATCTTCGGGCCTTCCTGGGCAAAGGTCTCCACCACCCAGTCGGCCGGATACTTCCAGCCGTCGTAGATCTTCTTCGGCGGCCCGGTGGTCGACAACCCGTCGTCGGCCAGCGGCACCAGCTCGCCGGCGCTGAGGAAGAGGTAACGGCGTCCGTCTGGTCCGACGGCATGTCCCGGATCGATGCGCGTCAGCTTCAGATCGATCGGTTCGCTCCATGGGCCGCGAATGTTGTCGGCCCAGATCACGTAGTTCGATCGCTTGGGAGAAATTCCAGGGAAATAGATGTAATAGCGGCCGCGATGCTTGATCAAATCCGGCGCCCACACCGCGCCGACGTTCTTGAACAGCGTGGGACCGATCGGCTGCCAGTTGACGAGATCGCGCGAGTGCCAGATAACGAGGCCGGGATACGCGTCGAACGACGAGAAGGTCATGTAGTAGTCGTCGCCGTCCTTGAGGATCGACGGGTCCGGGTGATCACCGGTGAGGATCGGATTGAGAAAGGTGCCGTTGCCGAGGTCGGCTTTGCGCTGCCCTTCAAGGCCACGGGCCCAGGTGCTCTCAGCTCGACGACGGACCTGAAGGCCCGTTGGGCTCTCACCTCGAACACCGCCACCTCCCGCACCGCGGGACCTGCAAGCCATGCGGCCAGCTCCGCCGGCCACTCGGAAGTCGCGCCGAGATCAGGTGCGAAGCCAAACCCGTGCGCGCCGCGCGCGTAGTAGTGCGCCTCCACCGGGACGTGCTGTGCCTTCAGCGCCGCCTCCAGCAGGCGGCTATTCTCGATCGGCACCGATCGGTCTTCGCTCGTATGCACGACGAAGAAGGGCGGCATGTCGGGGCGGATCTGCCCTTCGATCGAGTACCGATCGATCATCGGCGCGGCAACGGTGTCGCCAAGGAGGTTGCGCCGCGAGTCTGCGTGCGCATGCGGCGCCTTCATGGTGACCACGGGATACAGCAGCGCCACGAAGTCGGGTCGGGCCGGCACCACGTCGATCGGCGCGCCGGTGCGTCCATCGGGCGCGTCGAAGAAGGCCGCCGCGGAAGCCGCGAGATGTCCACCGGCCGAAGCGCCGAACAGTCCGATACGATCGGGCCGCACGCCGAACTCCGCCGCTCGCGATCGCACGAGCCTGAGCGCACGCAGCACGTCCTGCAACGGCGCGGGATGACCGTACTCCGATAAACGGTACTTGAGCGCAAACACCGCAATGCCGCGACGCGTCAGCAGATCGACGGCGCCAGCCACTTCGTTGTCCATCGCCAGCCGGGCGTAAGACCCGCCGGCACACGCAATGATGGCGGTACCGGTGGCCGTACCGGGTGCGGGCGCGTAGTAGGTCAACGAGGGATCGTGCACGTTGGTGACGCGGCCCGCGATCACCTGCTCCCGTCCGGCATCGGCCCGGCGACGCGGCACGCCTTCGGGCCAGAGAGTGATGACCTGCGCGGGGACGATGAGAAACTGCGACGGCCTCAACACCGAAGGGCTCACGCGCACCGTATGGATGCGGCCCTTGAACCACGACACGCGGTTCTGCCGCACACCGATCGACGTCTGCCCGCCACGCATCGGCAGGAACGCCACGTCGCCGCTCCCCTGCTCGACGCCGTTCACGTAATGACGCAGGCGGCGGCCATCGAACGTCATCGTGGCGACGTGCCATGCGGCGGCGGCATGCGCCCGCGAGGCGTCCAGCAGCGTGAGCTGCGCGTCGCCATGCCTCAGGTACGAATCGAGCGCCCATCGCCCGGCGTTCAACCGCAGCTCGACGAGCGCACGGTTCTCCCCCGTGCTTTCCTGTACGTGCAGGAACCGCTGCTCCACCGGACCATCGGCATCCGGCGCGAACAGCACTTCGACGGTGAACTGCGCGAGCCCTTCGAGCGGATTGAGCGGAACCAGCAAGCCGTCGGAGCGGCCGTTGAAGTGAACCGCCGGACCGATTTCGGTGGCGACCACGGCCGGCGCGCCAATCATTTCGCTCGTCTCGGCGCCGAGTGTCGACAGGTTGTCGAGGCGCCAGGTCGTCACCTGCGGCGCGCGTTGGGCGGCGGCGGACGTCATGCAGATCACGACGCCGGCGATGAGTGCCAGCCGCCGCATCATCGCTCGCGAGGCTCCGCCTCAGGCCCGCACGCATGACCGCCGGGGCTCCACCTCGCGAGAACAGCGTTCCTTTTGCCGCGCTCCGCGCGGCG
>JALDXK010000202.1:0-9473 GCA_032155105.1 Acidobacteriota bacterium | reverse complement strand
GGCATCCAGGCGTTCGAGCCGGTGCTGGTCGAGGGCAAGGCGATCCGCATCCACCCGCTCGTCTGCACGGCGTTCAACGCCGACTTCGACGGCGACCAGATGGCGGTGCACATTCCGCTGTCGCCCGAGGCGCAGATCGAAGCCTCGACGCTGATGATGTCGTCGAAGAACATCCTGTCGCCCAGCAACGGCACGCCCGTGGCGGTGCCGTCGCAGGACATCGTGCTCGGCTGCTACTACCTGACCAAGGCCAAGCCGGGCGCGAAGGGTGAAGGCCGCGCCTTCGCCTGCATCGACGACGTGATCCTGGCGCTCGAGGCCCTCGAGGTGGAAACGCTGACGCCGATCCGCCTGCGCTACACCGGCCCGCTGCAGGACATGGCCGCATCGCGCGACGACCAGGACGTGCTCCACACCGACGTGCAGATGGTCGAGAACAAGATCATCAACACCACGGTGGGCCGCGTCATCCTGAACAACTCGTTGCCCAAGAACATTCCGTTCGTCAACGGCATGTTGAAGAAGAAGGGCCTGCAGCAACTGGTGCAGCGCTGCTACCTGACGACCGGGCTCGAGAACACGGTCCAGATGCTGGACGACCTCAAGCAGGTGGGCTTCACCTACGCCACCCGATCGGGCATGTCGATCGGCATCCAGGACCTGATCATTCCGCAGAGCAAGGCGGAGTTGTCGGAGGCCGCGCGCAACGAGGTCATCAAGGTCGAGCAGCAGTACCTCGAGGGCGCGATCACCAACGGCGAGCGCTACAACAAGGTCATCGCCGTGTGGTCGGAGGTCACCGAGAGCATCGCCAACGAGATGTTCGGCGAGATGGAGAAGCTGGACAAGACCGGCCGCTCCTTCAACCCGGTCTACATCATGGCCGACTCGGGCGCCCGCGGCTCGAAGCAGCAGATCCGCCAGCTGGCGGGCATGCGCGGCCTGATGGCCAA
Source organism: Acidobacteriota bacterium (assembly GCA_032155105.1). Lineage (GTDB taxonomy): Bacteria > Acidobacteriota > Vicinamibacteria > Vicinamibacterales > UBA2999 > 12-FULL-67-14b. Next base: position 8,520 of record JALDXK010000202.1, on the reverse strand, counting down.
GCCGTCTGGCGAAATCATCGAGCAGCCGATCAAGGCGAACTTCCGTGAAGGCCTGTCGGTGCTCGAGTACTTCATCTCGACGCACGGCGCGCGCAAGGGCCTGGCCGATACGGCGCTGAAGACCGCCGACTCGGGCTACCTGACGCGCCGCCTCGTGGACGTGGCGCAGGATGTGATCGTTTCCGAGCACGACTGCGGCACCCTCGACGGCATCGAGGCGCGGGCCATCGTCGAAAGCGGCGAGGTCATCGAGCCGCTCCGCGACCGCATCATCGGCCGCGTGTCGCTCGAGAAGATCACTGATCCGATCAAGGGCGGGCTGATTCTCGATCTCAACCAGGAGATCGACGAAGAGCTTGCGGCCGACGTGCAGGACGCCGGCATCGAGAAGGTGCGGATCCGTTCGGTGCTGACCTGCGCGTCACGCCGCGGCGTCTGCAAGCGCTGCTACGGGCGCGACCTCTCGACCGGCAAGCTGGTCGAGCTCGGCCTCGCGGTCGGCGTGGTTGCGGCGCAGTCGATCGGCGAGCCGGGCACGCAGCTGACGATGCGCACCTTCCACATCGGTGGCACGGCGTCGCGCATTTCGGACCAGAGCACGCTCGATTCGAAGCACAAGGGCGTGGCCCGCTACGATAACATCCAGTTCGTCGAGCGGCCGAACGTGGCCGGTGGCAGCGACATGATCGTCATGAACCGCACCGGCTTCATCGTGGTGCAGGACGACAAGGGCCGCGACCGCGAGCGCTACCAGGTAGTCTACGGCGCGCGCCTGAAGGTGAAGGACGGCCAGCCCGTCGAGAACGGCCAGATCCTGGTTGAATGGGATCCGTACACATTCTCGATCCTCACGGAGGAAGCGGGCCAGATCAAGTTCAAGGACATCATCGACGGCGTCACGGTCCAGGAAGACCTCGACGAAGTCACGGGTCTGTCGCGCTTGATCGTGGTCGATTCGCCGGACGAGAAGAAGCAGCCGACGGTGGAGATCAAGGCGGCCAACGGCACGACGATCCGCCGCTACATCATGCCGGTGAGCGCCCACCTGATGATTTCAGATGGCGACATGGTCAACGCCGGCGACGTGCTGGCGAAGATCCCCAGAGAGACCACAAAAACGAAGGACATCACCGGCGGTCTGCCGCGCGTGGTCGAACTGTTCGAAGCCCGCAAGCCGAAGGATCCCGCGGTCATCAGCGAGATCGATGGCAACGTGAAGTACGGCGGCGTGGTCAAAGGCCAGCGCAAGATCCTGATCGTGCCGGACGACCCGAACGGGGAGCCGCGCGAATACAGCATCCCGCGAGGTGTGCACGTCAACGTCCAGGAGGGCGACCGGGTGCGTGCCGGCGACCCGCTGATGGACGGCCCGTCGAACCCGCACGACATTCTCCACGTGCTGGGCGAGAAGGAACTGCAGAAGTACCTGGTGAACGAAATCCAGGAGGTCTACCGCCTGCAGGGCGTGAACATCAACGACAAGCACATCGAGGTGATTACCCGCCAGATGATGCGCTGGGTCCGCGTCGAGGACGTCGGCGACACCGAATTCCTCGTCGACGAGCAGGTGGACAAGTTCCGCTTCATGGAAGAGAACGAGCGCGTCATCGGCAACGGCGGCCGTCCGGCCACCGCGCAGCCGCTGCTGCTCGGCATCACCAAGGCGTCGCTGTCGACCGAATCGTTCATCTCGGCGGCGTCGTTCCAGGAAACGACCCGCGTGCTCACCGAAGCCGCGATCTCGGGCAAGATCGACTACCTGCGCGGCCTGAAGGAGAACGTGACGATGGGGCGGTTGATTCCCGCCGGCACGGGCTTCTGGTGGTATCGCCACGTGCAGATCCCGGCGGACGAGCCGCCACCGCCGCCGCCGGTCCAGCAGCCGAGCGACGAGGACATGGAGCTCGATCGCGAGATGGAATACCTGGTGGAGCCCGAAGAGGCCGAAGCCAGGGGGATCACGGAAGTAGAGTAGCTTCCGAGATCACGGAGAAGTACGGAGGGCACGGAGGCTACCGCTTCCGTGCCTTTTTCTTTTGGCAGCTTCAGCGGAGGTCGCGAAAGAACGCCCGCACGTCGTCCACCAGCAACTGCGGCTGCTCGAGCGCGGCAAAATGGCCGCCTCTCGGCATCTCGGTCCAGCGCGTGATGTTGTAGCGGCCCTCGAGCCACCGCCGCGGCGACCAGATGATCTCCTTGGGAAAATCCGCACACGCCGTCGGCACCTCTATGCGCCTCCCCGCGTTCGCCGACGGTGGCGCATGCCGGCTCTCGTAGTAGATCCGGGCAGATGAGGCCGCGGTCTGCGTCACCCAGTAGAGCGTGATGTTGGTGAGCAGTTCGTCCTTCGTGAAGACGGTTTCCGGATCGCCGTTGCAATCACACCAGGTCCGGAACTTCTCGACGATCCAGGCCGCGAGGCCGGCCGGCGAATCGTTGAGCGCGACGCCGAGTGTCTGCGGCTTGGTCCCCTGGATCTGCTGGTAGCCGGTTTCCTCGTTTTGAAACGCCTGGCGGAGCCTGACGCGCTCCCGCTCGCGATCGGTGAGTCCGGCATTCGCATCCGCGCCCGCCGGCGGCGCGCCGAAGCACATGTTGAGATGCAGGCCCGCCACATGTGGAGCGTCGGCGAGGGCCACCTGCGCGCCGATGATCGCGCCCCAGTCCCCGCCCTGCACTCCGTAGCGTGCGTAGCCGAGCCGCGCCATGAGCGCGGCTTCGAGCGCCGCAATCCGTGCCGGATTGAAGCCGGGCTCCCGCGGCGCCTGTGAGAACGCAAAGCCTGGGATCGACGGCATCACCACGTGGAACGCATCGGCGGCAGTGCCGCCATGCGCTTCCGGATCGGTGAGCGGTCCGATGATCTTCGAGAACTCCACGAACGAACCCGGCCAGCCGTGCGTGACGAGCAGCGGCAGCGCATTGGCGTGCTTCGATCGACGATGCGCGAAGTGCACTGTCAGGCCATCGATGGTGGTCGTGAACTGTTCGAGCTGGTTGAGCCGTCGCTCCTCGGCGCGCCAATCGAAACCATTACGCCAGTAGGCGACCAGCCGGCGCAGATAGGCGATGTCGGTTCCATGCGTCCACCCGTCGCCTTGCAGCGGTTCGGGGAAGCGTGTCGCCGCCAGGCGAGCCTCGAGATCGGCGAGGACGGTGTCCGGGATCCGAATCGTGAACGGTCGAATGGACTCGGTCGGCGGCGGCTGCGCCGAAACGCTGACCGAAGTGAAGACGAGCGCTGCGAGAATCAGCAGGCGATGCATGGCGCCATTCTGTCCCATTCGATTGGGGACTGGCGCCACGCGAATCCTTCTGCCAGCTGCGCGACCTTTGGAACCCTTGGAACCCTTGAGTATTTACCAGATCTTCACGCGATCCGCGGGCGCCCGATACAGTTTGTCGCCAGGCTTGACGTTGAACGCGGTATAGAACGCATCGATGTTCGTGAGCGGCACGAACGCGCGATACATGCCCGGCGAGTGCGGGTCGGTCAGCAGCTGGTTCCTGAGCGCTTCGTCGCGTGACTTGAAGCGCCAGATCTGCGCGTAGCCGATGAAGAACCGCTGATCGCCGGTGAAGCCGCCGATCACCGGGGCCGGCTTGCCGTTGAGCGACAGCTGATACGCCCTGTAGGCGACCGCGACCCCGCTCAAGTCGCCGATGTTCTCGCCCATCGTCAGGCGGCCGTTGATCGTCATGCCCGGCAGCGGGGTGTACGACTCGAACTGGGTGCCGAGCCTGGCGGCCCGTTCCTCGAACTTCCGCGCATCGTCTGCCGTCCACCAGTCGCGCAGGTTGCCGTCGCCGTCCGACTTGCGCCCCTGGTCGTCGAAGCCGTGGCTGATCTCGTGCCCGATCACCGCGCCGATCGCGCCGTAGTTGATCGCATCGTCGGCATCCATGTTGAAGAACGGCGGCTGCAGGATGCCGGCGGGAAAGGTGATTTCGTTGTTGGTTGCGCTGTACGAGGCGTTGACCGTTTGTGGCGTGAAGTTCCAGCGCCAGCGCTCAACCGGCTTGCCGAGGCGCGCCCACGACTCCTCGGCCTGGAACTGCCGGAAGCGGATCTCGTTGCCGATGTGATCGCCCGGCTTGATCTCGAGCGCCGAGAAGTCGCGCCATTGATCGGGATAGGCAATCTTGACGCGGAACTTGGCGAGCTTGGCTTTCGCTTCCACCTTGGTGGCCGGCGACATCCACTCCAGCTCGTCGATCATCACGTTGAACGCCGCGCGCAGGTTGCGGATGAGCGCGTCCATCCGCGCCTTCGCTTCCGGCTTGAAGTGTTTCTCGACATAGAGGCGGCCGACCGGCTCGCCCAACGCCTGCTCGACCTCGACGACGCCCCGCCGCCAGCGTTCCTGCTGTTGCTGGCGTCCCGCAATCACCCGGCCGTTGAACTCGAACTGCGAATCCGAGTACGGTGCCGACAGCCCGTCTGCGTACTCGCTGATCAAGCCGAAGGTCAGATACTCCTTCCACGTGGTCAGTGGAATGTCTGCCAAGATCGCGTCGATAGCGGGCAGGTAGTCCGGCTGCCGGACGATGACGTCCTTGACTTTGTCCTCTGCGTCTGCGGGCAGCGCCGCGAAGTAGGCCTGCCAATCGAAGTGCGGCGTCGACGCCTTCAGTGATGCGACGCCCACCTTGTTGTAGGTGGCATTCCGATCGCGGTTGCGCGCGCGGTCCCATTGCTTCTCAGCCAGCTTCGTTTCGAGCGCGATAATGCGGGCCGCGGCGCCCTCGGGATCGGGCTGGTTGGCCAGCGCGAAGAGCCTGGCGATGTAAGTGGTGTAGGCCTTGCGCGTATCGCCGAATCGTCCGTCCGTGCGCAAGTAGTAGTCGCGATCGGGCATGCCAAGACCGCTCTGCGAGATCTGCACCGCGTATTGGTCGGAGTTGCGCTGGTCGGGACCGACGCTCACCGCAAAGGGCAGGCGCACGCCGATGTTCGAGGCGTGCGCGAAGGCGGCAGGGAGCTCGCGGGTGTCGCTGATCCTGGCAATGCGCGCCAGCTCACTTTTGAGCGGCGTGATGCCCAGCGCTTCGATCCGCGCCTCGTCCATGAAGCTCGTGTAGAGGTCGCCAACCTTCTGCGAGTTCGACCCGGGCGCCGCCTGCGTGCGGCCTTCGGCTTCGATGATGTCGCGGACGGCTTCCTGGCTGCGTTGGCGCAGCATCGCGAACGACCCGAAGCTGGACTGATCGGCCGGTATCGGAGTGTTGTCGAGCCACCGCCCATTCACGTAACGAAAGAAATCGTCCTGCGGGCGCGCGGTGAGGTCCATCCCCGAAACGTCGATGCCGGGAACCTGTGGAGCGCGGTCCTGTGCCGCCGTGGACGTGGCGGCCGCTATGACGAAGACAATGAGGGAGAAACGCTTCAAACGGTTCATCGCGGGCATCTTATCGTCTTTGTTCATCACGGGAATTACCCGATGCTTGGTATTTTTTCCAGCGATTGAAGCTTGAACGTACGGATCAGCTTTCGCGGTGTGGATGATATAAACGTGCACGTGCAGAACCCCGAGTTACGGGCTGTCAGGCAGCTGGCAGCGATTTTGGCGTACCGCGCCGCCAAGGTACTGCGTGATGTGCCGCCATCGTTCGCGCACTACACGTGCGGTACGTCGACGCGAACGCCGCTGCTCATCGTCGCGCACATGGCCGACCTGATGGCGTGGGGCGTGACGATCGCGGATGGCGACATCAAGTGGAAGGCCGGCGGCAGCGATGATTGGGAACGGGAAGTCGCGCGGTTCTTCGACGGTCTGTCTGCGCTCGATGCCGCCCTTGCCGCAGACGGTCCATTCAAGGGCTCCGTCGACAAGATGATCCAGGGGCCGCTCGCCGACGCGTTGACGCACGTGGGCCAACTCGCGATGCTGCGCGGCATGGCCGGCGTGCCGGTTCGGCCGGAAAGCTACGCCCGCGCGAAGATTGAGGCGGGACGCGTGGGCCGCGACCAGGAGGCGCCTGGTTATGAATTCGACGGGGATGCCAGCGTTCCAAAGGCGAGAACGTGAAACCTGGACTGGTGTTGATCCTCGTGCTCTCTGCATCTCCTGTCGCTGATGCGCAGGTGGCCCAGCCGCCGGTCCGCATCCTGAATCGACGAATCCGAATCCCAATCCCGGCGACGCCCGGATGAACCAGTTCGAAGATCTGAAAGGCGCGAGTTGGCGGGTATTTGCCGTGGACAGCCTGCCCGAGGCGCCGGTGGTGATCGCGGGTGTTGGCGAGGTGCGGCAGCACAACCCGCCGAGCACGTGGAGCGTCGAGGTCCGGAACGACGCGTTGTTGCCGGTGAACACGCTGACCGTTGCCGCCGCCGTCGTCGACATCAATGGCAACGTCAAGGCGATTCAGCCACTGCCGGTGATCAAGAACATGAAACCGCAGCAACTGCAGCGCCGCGAGACCCGTATCCGCGTGACGGTAATCGCGCCGACGGATCGAGTGGTGTTCTACCTGCGCGAACTGGTCAGCGAGGCCGGCGATTGGAAGGCGTCGGAGTCCGACGTCGTGTCGTTGATTCGCGCCGCGGCGGCGCGCCTCCCGGTGCCGTAAACGAGGGGTCCAAGGGTTCCAAGGGTTCCTGGAACGTTTGGAACATTTGGAACATTTGGAACCTGCGGTACCATTTACGCGATAGCAATTCTAGCGTAGCGGGCGTGGCAGAACTGGTAGATGCCGAAGCAGAGCAGTCCGGCGCCCATCGCCGCGAGCAGCCATGGGTGAAAGGATGCAATGGTGGTGAGCGCCTCGCTGTAGCCATCGGCATCCGCCGCTCGCTCGCGTAGGCCGGCCCGCGCAAGCGTGCCGCCCATGATGAGCAGGATCACGCTGCGCGCCGCGGTGCCGACGCGTCCGAAGGGGAGGATCCACGGCGCCTCGCGCCTGACACGCGACACATCGATCTCCTCGTCGGGCCGGGCGTCCCAGGCCATCCTGATTTGCGTGAGACCGTAGATGGCGATGCTGATGCCGACGAGCGCCAGCAGCACGCCGCCGAGCGGGAAGCGCATCACGAGGCGCGCGTTGTCCTCCGCATCGCCGCCGGGACGTCCTCCGAACACGATGTTGAGTGCTTCGATGCCGATGGTGCCGTAGGCCACGGCCTTGATGATGGTCAGCGATCGATCGAGCCACCCGCGCACGCCGCCACCCTTCCGGCGCACGTCCGCGATCGCTTCGAACACGTAATACAGGGCGTAGGCGACGATGCCGACGCCGATCAGCGCGATCATCAGGAGTCCGAAGGGCTGCCCGAGGAGCTGGGCCAGCACCCCGCTCGAATCCGTGAGGCGTCCGCCGCGAAGCCCGAACGCCAGGCGCAGGGCGAGCACGCCAATCAGGGAGTAGATGAGGCCCTTGGCGACATATCCGAGGCGAACCAGCCGGGCCACCCACGGCTTGATGGACGCATCAGCCACACTGTGGAAAGTGCAACACGCGTGCCCGAATTAGTCCTTCTTGCGCAAATGGCCGTACAGCAGCTCCTCGGTGAATTCGACGCACTTGTACTCCAGCAGCTGCATGTTCGGTTCGCGTCTGCGGTAGAGCGGCATGCTGATCGTCCACGGCTTCGAGAAGGTCTGCTTATCCTCAATCGTTGCCTGGTACTGCAGGGTATTCGCGTCGATTGGCGTGTAGCGTTCGGTGACCTTCATCGCCTCGCTATGGTGGTTGCCCGCGCGATCGAACCACGTCTCGGGCATGTGATCGGTCACCTCGATCACCAGGGTGTCGCCGTCCCAGCGGCCCACCGACCATCCCATCCATGCCGGTGCCGGGCTTGTCGCGTCGGTGTTGAAGCGCACCACGCGGCTCGCGCTGGCGAATTCGTAGGTGAACAGCATGTTGTCGGCCGACTGCACGATCTGGAACGGGTAGGGCATGTAGGTGGCGCGCGGGATGCCGGGCATGTAGCACTTCACCTCGGGATCGAGCTTGATCCACTCGGCGCGATTGGCGTTGCGCTTCTCGAGTGCGGCAGGTAGGTATGGGATCTCGCCGCCCTCGACCACGCCGAGACCCGGGGGAACGCCGAACGCGGCGGCCAGCGTCGTCACCGGACCCATTTTGGCGGCGTGCGGTTCCAGGTCCCAGTTCGCTGAGTTGTTCGCCTGCCAGATGCCGCTGATGTCTGGCGTGCCGTGCGGCGTGCGCGGGGCGCGGTATGCCTGTTCCGTTCCCCTGCCGACCGCCACGCCATCGCACCCCGACATGAGGGCGGCGGCAAGCATGACGAGCCCAATCCTGGCGCGCACGTCAGCGGCCGCCTTTCGGTTTCGGTTTCGGCTTCTCGTTCGGATCCTTGCCGTCGCGCGGCGCGCCGGTGCCCGACGAACCCATGAACAGCGTGCGCCCGTCGGGGAACGTGATGTCGCGGCCGTTGGCGCGCTTGCGTCCGTCCTTGGCCTGGTAGCCCGACACGACAATCTCGGTCCCGATCTTGATCGAGTCGCGGCTGATGCCGTTGCGCTGGAGAGTGTTCGGCGTGCCGCCTTCGAC
>JALDXK010000201.1:0-9494 GCA_032155105.1 Acidobacteriota bacterium | reverse complement strand
CATGTTCAGGGCCTCGAAGTTGTGATAGTCGTCCTCGACCTCGGGGCCTTCGAGCACCTGGTAGCCGAGGCGCGTGAAGATCTCCATCACCTCGTCGCGGACCAGGCTGAGCGGATGGCGATAGCCGAGGTGAGGCACGCGGCCGGGCAGGGTAATGTCCACCGCGTGGGCCGGCCGCCGCGTGGCCGCCAGCGACGCGGCGAGCTCGGCGAGCGCCGCCTCGACCTCTTTCTTCAGCTCGTTGGCGCCGCGGCCAAGCGCCTTCTTCTGCTCGGGTGCCGCCGTGGCGAGCGACTCCATGAAGGCGGCGACCCAGCTGCCCTTGCGGCCGACCCAACGGGTACGCAGCGCCTGCAGCGCCGCGTCCGTACGGACGCCGGCCAGCTCGGCGCGGAACAGCTCCCGCGCGCGATCGGGTCCAATCGAGGTGTCGATGGGCGCGCTCATGGCAGTAACCAGATGCCAGCAGCCAGATGCCAGAAGAACTCCTGCATTTCTGACTACTGGCTACTGGCTACTGGATACTTCAGGCGGCGCTCGCGGTAGCGGCCTTGGCTTTCTCGGCGAGCTTGCTAAACGCCGCCGGCTCGCGCGCGGCGAGTTCGGCGAGGCTCTTGCGATCGAGCTCGATGCCGGCGTGCTTCAGGCCGAGCATGAACTTGCTGTAGGAGAGGCCGTTCTCGCGCGCCGCGGCATTGATGCGCACGATCCACAGGCTGCGATAGTCGCGCTTCTTCCGCTTGCGCCCGACGTACGCATAGACGCCCGCTTTTTCGGACGCCTCTTTCATGAACTTATAGAGCTTGCTCTTATTCTGGAAGTAGCCCTTGGTGAGCTTGGAAAGCTTCTTCCGCTTCTGACGGCGTACGACGCCGCGTTTCACGCGTGGCATGACTGACTTTCTCGCGCTATTGGGGGCCGGTGTTCACCGAACTTGATGGCGCATCATGCTGCAGCGGAAAAGCCCCAATATCGCAGGCTGCAGCGCGCCGAATGTCCCCCAGGCTAAAGCCGGGGGCTATGGCTGTCGTTTATTTGTACGGCAGCATCAACTCGATCTTACGGGCATCCCCCGGCGTGACGACCTTCGAGCCGCGCATGTGCCGCTTGCTCTTCGTCGTCTTGCTCGTCAGGATGTGGCGCTTGAACGCCGAGCCGCGCAGGATCTTTCCCGTGCCGCTCTTCTTGAACCGCTTGGCCGCACCCCGGTGCGTTTTCAACTTCTGCTTCTTCGCCATGATTTTAACTTTCAACTTTCAACTTCTTAACTGTCTTTCGCCGCCGGTTCTGGTGTCTCTGTCTTGGGCTTCGCCTTCGGGGTGCCCTTCTTGCCCGTCAGGATCGTGTGCATCTGGTTGCCCTCTTGCCGGGGCATCGTTTCGGCAATCGCCACCTCTTCCAGGTCCTTGATCAACCGCATCAGGATGCGATGGCCAATCTCCGGGTGCGCCATTTCGCGGCCACGGAAGAAGATCGTCGCCTTCACCTTGTCGCCGTCCTCGATGAACCGCTCGATGTGGTGCTTCTTGAACTGGTAATCGTGCTCGTCGACTTTCGGGCGAAACTTGATTTCCTTGACCTCGATCACCTTCTGGTGACGCTTCGCTTCCCGGGCCCGCTTCTGCTCCTGGTACTGGTATTTGCCGTAGTCCATGATTCGACAGACGGGCGGCACCGCGGTGGGCGAAATCTCCACCAGATCGAGGCCTTTCTGTCGGGCAAGGACGAGTGCCTGGGGCGGCGGCATGATGCCTAACTGCTGCCCCGCATCATCGATGACGCGGATTTCACGAACTCGAATCCGCTCGTTGATACGGAGACGGTCATCACGACGGGTCGGGCGAGATCTATCGAACGCGATAAGCTTCCTCCAGCGACAAAGATTACTAGGATAACGCTTTAGACCGTACCTCGGCAAGCGCGTTGGTCACAAACTGCTCCAGCGGGCGCGCCCCGAGGTCTCCCTTGGCCCGGCTACGGACCGCCACGGCCTTTTCGGCCGCTTCCCGGTCCCCAACCACCAACATGTAAGGGATTTTCTGGAGTTGGGCTTCGCGAATCTTGTAATTGACCTTTTCCTGGCGGTCGTCCAGTTCCGCCTTGAGGCCGGCGGCCTTGAGCGCCGCCACCACCTCGCCGGCGTAATCGAGGTGCCGATCGGCGATCGGCAGCACGATCGCCTGAACCGGTGCCAGCCACAACGGGAACGCACCGGCAAAGTGCTCGACCAGGATGCCGATGAAGCGTTCGAGGCTGCCAAAGATGGCGCGGTGGATCACTACCGGGCGGTGCTCGGCGTTGTCGGCGCCGATGTACTTCAGGTCGAACCGCTCGGGCATCTGGTAATCGAGCTGGATCGTGCCGCACTGCCACTTCCGGCCGAGCGCGTCCGTAATGTCGAAGTCGATCTTGGGACCATAGAACGTGCCGTCGCCGGCGTTCAGCGTGTAGGGCTGTTGAGCGGACTCGAGCGCGCGCCGGAGGCCCGCCTCGGCGTCGTCCCACGTCGCCACTTCACCGAGGAATTTGTCGGGCCGCGTCGACAGCTTGGCGGCGTAGCTGAGGCCGAAGTCGCTGTACACGCGCTGCACCAGCTTGATCAGCTCCTCGACTTCCGAGGCGATCTGTTCCTGCATCACGAAGCAGTGGCCGTCGTCCTGTGAGAACTGGCGGACCCGCGTCAGGCCCGACAACGTGCCGGAGGCTTCGTTGCGGTGCAGCGGCGTCTGCTCATGAAACCGCAGCGGCAGGTCCCGGTAGCTCCGAACCTCGCTGCCAAAGAGCAGGAAGTGTCCGGGGCAGTTCATCGGCTTGAGTCCCATTTCCTCGTCGTCCGACGACTTCACGAGGAACATGTTGTCCTGGTAATAATCCCAGTGCCCGGACGTCTGCCACAGCGCCTTGTTGAACACGATCGGCGCTTTCACTTCCTGGTAGCCCGCGGGAATCAGCACGCCACGCATGTAATTCGACAGCGAGTTGTAGAGCGTGGTGCCTTTCGGCAGCCAGAAGGTGGCACCCGGCGCCCAGGGATGGAACGTGAACAGCCCGAGTTCTTTACCCACCCTGCGATGGTCGCGCTTCTTCGCCTCTTCGATCCGCGTGAGGTGTTCGTCGAGGTCCTTTTGCGAGAAGAACGCCGTGCCGTAGACGCGCTGCATCGGCGCGTTCTTCGCGTCGCCCTTCCAGTAGGCGTTCGACGTCGACGTCAGCTTGAACGCCTTGAGCCGTCCCGTTGACGGCACGTGCGGCCCGACGCAGAAATCGACGAAGGTGTCCTTGTCCTTGATCGTATAGACGGAGACGTGCGGCTGGCCGGCCGTCTTCTCTTCGATCAGCTGCACCTTCAGCGGCTCGCCGCGCTTCGTGAAGAAGTCGATTGCCTCCTGGCGCGGCCACAGCTGACGTTCGTAGATGAAGTCGCTTTGCGCGAGCTCCTTCATCTTCTTCTCGATCGCCTCGAGATCCTCGGGCACGAACGGGCGTTCGACAACGAAGTCGTAGTAGAAACCGTCTTCGATCGGCGGCCCGATGCCGCACTGCACCTTCGGGAACAGCGCCGTCACCGCGGCCGCGAGCAGGTGCGCCGTCGAGTGCCGGTACACCTCGAGCGCCTCTGGGTTCTTGTTGGTGACGATGCGGACGGCGGCGTCCTTGGCCAGCGGATACGTCAGGTCAACGAGCGTGTCGTCGACGTAGGCGACATAGGCCGCGTCGGCAAGGCGCGGCGAGATCGCCTCGGCGACCGCCTTGACGGGTGCGCCGGCGGGGATCTGTTTCGTCGATCCGTCCGGGAGAGTAATTGTGACCTGGTTCATGGGAGTCTGCGGTCCGCCTACGCGGTCCTCTTGCGCGGTTTCAGGGCTTGCCACCCGTAGCTCGAACCGTCAGCTAAAGCCCACCGTCGCTCGTTCGAATTCCTCGAGCTATGGTGGGCAACCTTCGCCTGAATCCAGAGCGAAGGTTGGTAGGCGCGGGTGGATTCGAACCACTGACCTCCTCCGTGTCAGGGAGGCGCTCTAACCAACTGAGCTACGCGCCTGTTTCTGTCGATTTTCGACCGAAGGCCGAAGGAAAAGTATACCAGACTGTGCAGTCTGCCAGTTTCGACGCACGCCTCGTAGCGCTACAATTCTCGAAAATATGAACCGTGAGGCAGGACGAGCCCCCACGGACAACGAGGACGTTCGACGCCACGTTGCCCGTGCGGTCAACCGGCTCTGCTCCGCCTGGCCGAATGCCGGCCGCGACGCCATCGTCGACAACGCCCTCCAGCAGCTGCACAAGGTGGTGGCGAAAGGCGAGGGGAACGCCTCACTCGCGGCGCCCGACGTGTGGAAGCGCGCCTACATCGCGATGATCGAGGAGGTGCGTCGTGGCCGGAGGCCGGCAGCTGCGCCGGCACACACCGGCACCGACGACACACCGGCGCGGCAGGAGTCGTCGCGCGGAGGACGGGCGCTCGGCTTCGCCATTCACGAGTGCCTGCACACGTTGGTCCCGGCGCGCCGGGCTGCGGTGGTCCTGCACCTGCAGGGTCACACGGTGCGACAGATCGCGACGCTCCTCGGCTACAGCAGCAGGAAGGCGGAGAGCTTCGTCTATCGCGCCCTCGACGGCGTACGGTCATGCCTCGAGACGAAGGGCATGCGGCCGTGATCTCCAATCAGAAACACACGGACGCGGAGTTGCGCGCGGGGTTTGAGGCCCTGTCGCACGATGCGACTTTCTCGGCCGGCTGTCCGCCGCCGGATCGGTTGTGGGATGGCGCGCGCGGCAACCTCACCTCGTCCGACGTCGAGTCGCTGGCCCTGCACGTGGCCGATTGCGGCGCGTGCGCCGAGGCGTGGCGCATCGCCCAGGACTTCGGGACCCCGGCGAAATTCGCGAAGCCGGCGCGCGGCATCGCGTGGTGGATTCCGGTGACCGCGGTGACCCTGCTTGCCGTCGGCGCGTCGGTATTTTATGTGATGCGACGCGCGGAGATGAACGTGACGAGGCCGCCGGCCCCTGCGCCGCCGCCGGCGACGCCGACCTTCGCGATGGTGGTCGAGAAGGCGCCGATCCAGATCACCCCACCCGGACCGAACGAAAGCCAGGTGTTCGTCGACGAGTTGAAAGCCGCACTGGAGCCGTACGAGCGCGGCGACTATCCTGCCGCCGCCAGCACGCTCGCCGCGTGCCGCGCCCGGCATCCGGACAAGGCCGAACCTGTCTTCTACCAAGGTGTCTCGTTGCTGCTCGCTGGGAACGCCGCGGCCGCGATCGAGCCGCTCGAACACGCGCGGGATCTCGTCGCTGCGCCGCAACTCGAGGATGCGACGTGGTACCTCGCGGCGGCCTACGAGCGCGCGGGCCGTCGGCACGACGCGTTGCGATTCGCGGAGGCGATCTGCAACCTGCAGGGCCCGCGATCGGCCGCGGCCTGTGCCGCTGCGGCGGCACTTCGCCCGCGATGATCAGGGCGGCCCTGCCTGCCGATCATCTTTTGCCGGGAACTTAGTTGATGGCCGACTTCAGCGCCTTGCCGGCGCTGAAGCGGACGGCCTTCCGCTTCGGGATTTTGATCGTCCCGCCGGTGAGGGGATTGCGTCCCCTGCGGGCCTTGCGAATCGTGGTCTTGAAGGTGCCGAAGCCGACGAGGGTGACGGCATCACCTTTCTTCAGCGACGTGGTAATGGTGGCCAGCATCGCGGCCACCATCCTGGTAGCGAGGGCTTTCGAGACACGCGTGTCTCTGACCAGCCGCGCAATCAGCTCCTGCTTGTTCATCGGCGCCGTCTGTGCCTGCGAGTCGCGTGCTTACGCAGCCGCCTTCTGCGTCAGCGATTCGATGGCCTTGTCGAGCGTCGCATCCTTCGCGGGCTGCGGCTGACCGAAATCGACGTCCGGTTGTTCGACGGCGACGTCGGGCACCAGGCCCTTCTCGTGAATCGCCAACCCGGCGGGCGTCAGGTAGAGGAGATGGGTGAGCATCAGCGCGCTGCCATCAGGCAGCTTCACGAGCTTCTGGCGCGCCGCGCGGCCGAGCGTCCGCTCGCCGACGAGCGTTGCGCGCTTGTTGCCCGACAGCGCCGCCGCGAACACTTCCGCGCCGCTCGACGTGCCGTTGTCGGTGAGCACCACCGCGTTGGTCGCAATCGCGCCATCGCCCGCAGCGGCGGCCACGGCTTCCTTTTCGCGCCCGCGATCCTGGCGATACACGAGCGTCCCGCTCTTGACGAACAGCCGCGCCGACGCGAGGCCCGCATCAGCGTCACCGAATGCCGTGCCGCGCAGGTCGATCACCAGGTGCTTCGCGCCGGCCTTGTTGAGCGACGCCACCTCGCTCTTGATCTGTTCGGGAGTGGTCTTGCCGAACTCGGCGATGCGCAGATACCCAACGCCGGGCGCCGCGATCCGCGACTTGACGCCGATTGACGGCAGGTCTTCACGCACGAGATCGACTTCATGCGGCTCGGCGGCGTTGCCGCGCAGCACCGTGAGGTGGACCTTCGTGCCGGCCTTGCCGCGCAGCAATCGCTGACCTTCGTACACGGTGGTGTCGCGGGTCGACTGGCCGTCGATGGCGCGGATGTAATCGCCAGGCAGCAAGCCGGCCTTGGCCGCCGGCGAGCCGTCGCGCGCCGCGATCACGCGCAGGTAATACTGTCTCGTCAGCTCCAGGCCTGTGTGCGCCGTACCACCGAGATCGCCCTTCTCGAACACCTTCACCTGCGCCGCGTCGAAATAGGCACTGTCGGGATCGAGGCCGTCGGCGAGCCCGTGCATGGCCCCGTGCATCACCTTGTCGAGGTTCACTTGCTCAACGTAGTTGTTGAGGATCAACGACACCACGTCTTCGAAGGTCCGCAGGTACTGATAGCTGTCCTGGCGCGCGAGCGCCTTGCTCATAAAGCCGCCGACGACGGCGAACGCAATGACCGCCATCGACACCGCCAGCACGAGGACACGCCCGCGAATCTTCATTGAGAGCTCCTAAGCCATTGTAGGGGATCGACCGGGCGGCCGTCGATCCGCACTTCGAAGTAGAGGGCGGCTCCGCCGGACGGCGATTGACCCAGCGTGCCAATGGGCATGCCACGGCTGACGTTCGTCCCTGGGGTTACCAGCGCTTCCGCCAAGTGCCCATATAACGTAAACGCCGACGTGCCGTGATCCACGATCACCAGCGTGCCGAACCCCGTGAACGGCGCGGCATACGCGACGGTCCCTTCGTGCACCGCGGTGACCGTCGTACCCTCCTGCGCCGACACCTCGATACCGTTACGGACGATGGTGGTGCCGAAACGGCCGGCGGTCGCGCGGCCGAAGCGCTCCGTCACTCGGCCCTTGATGGGCCACGGCAAGTCGCCGCGGAACGGGCGAATCGGCAGCACCGTGACCGTGGACGCCGCCTCCGAGCTCGACACCGTGCGTTGGAGTTGCTGCTGCGCCTGCTGCAGTTCCGCCACGTATTGCGCGGCCAGGTCGCGGCGTCGATCGAGGTCATCGATCAGGCGATTGCGCGCGGCCACCGCGGCGTCGGTCGCGGCCTTGGCGCGCGCGGCGTCCTTCTGCGCGGTGGCCACGGCAGTGCGCTGCGTGGTCAATTCGGCCAGCGCGGCCTGTTCAGCGGCGATGGTCTTGCGATGGGCGTCGAGGCGTACGCGATCGAGCTCGGCCACCGCGGCCACGCCGCGCGCCATGCGCCCCATCGCCCGCACGTCATTCGAGGCGAGCAGCAACTGCACGTAGCCCGCGCGGCCGCGCTTCGACAGCTCGACGAGCCGCTCGGCCACGCCTGGCGTGCCGGCGATGCGCGTCGCCTCGAGCGTCTTCAACCGGCTGGCAGCCGCGTCGCGATCCACTGTGACGCGCGCCAGCGCGCGCTCGGCGGCGAGCAGCTCCTCGCGCTTGATCGATCGCTCGAGTTCGAGGCGGCGCAGGTCGCCGAACACGGTGCGCGACTGCGCGGCGAGACGATCGGCCTCCGCCTGCAGCGTTCGAATCCGCCGCGCGGCGCGCTGCGCCTGGTCCTTAGCCGTGTCGCCTGATGTTTGTGCGTGCACCGGCACCGCGAGAACCATGGCACCTGGCACGCCGAGCACCATGGCACCCAGCACCAGGCACGAGAGCACCGTACGCACCCCTCGCACCGTACGCACCGTTCGCACGTGGGAATTATACTGAGGCTGTGCGAGTGCTTGGAATCGACTATGGCGCCCGGCGCATTGGCCTGGCGCTGAGCGATGCCACCGCGACCCTCGCATCGCCGTGGCGCCTGCTGCTGCGTCCGCCATCCGAGGCGGAGACCCTGCGCATGTTAATCGCCGAAATCACCACACTCACGCACGATGACGACGGCCTCGAAGCGGTGGTGGTCGGCTGGCCGCGCCGGCTCGACGGTTCGCCGACCGATCAGACCGCGATCGTCGAAACCTTCGCGCGCGCGCTCGAGTCGCGCATCGATGTGCCCGTGATTCTCCAGGATGAACGCCTGTCGAGCACCGAAGCGGAGTCGCGCCTCGCGCGCCGCGAGAAGGACTGGCGCAAACGCAAGCAACAACTCGACGCGGCGGCGGCCGCGGTGATCCTCCAGGATTACCTCGATCGCCCGCGCGCGAGGGAGCGCGACCTGTCATGAGCGAGGTTGAGTCGGGCATCACGACTCATCCGAGTCGCATGGTGTGGCGATGGATCAAACGGCTTGTGCTGCTCGCGGCAGTCGTCGCGATCGCGGCGGCCGCAGGCGGCTGGTGGCTGTATGCGCGCGTGGTCGAGTCGTACCGCGGCTATACGGAGTCTGAAGTGTTCGTCGACATTCCGCCCGGCTCGTCGCCCGGCGCGATCGCCACGCGGCTGGTCGATGCCGGCGTGGTGCGCGATGGACGCACGTTCCGGATCGCGTTGTTGATCAGCGGCCGCTCGCGGCAACTGCGCGCGGGCGAATATCGCTTCGAGGCGCCGATGCATGCCCTCGATGTGATCGACAAGATTGCCCGCGGCGATGTCTACCGCCGGCGCCTGACCTTCCGCGAAGGCCTCACGATCCCGGAGATGGCGGCGGTGTTCGACGAGCGCGGCTTCGGCAAGGCGGACGAGTTCATCGCGGCGGCCGGCAATTACTCGCTCATCGCCGACCTCGACCCGGAGGCGCGCGACCTCGAGGGCTACCTGTTTCCGGAAACCTACGCGCTGCCGCGGGGCACCACCGCCGCGGCGGTCGTGGTGCAGATGGTTGATGGTTTCAGGAACGCGCTGACGCCAGACATACGGGCGGCGGCCACCACTGCCGGCCTCACCGTGCGGCAGCTCGTGACGCTCGCGTCGCTCGTGGAAAAGGAAACCGGCACGCCGTCCGAACGCCCGCTGGTGGCCGCGGTCTATGCGAACCGCCTGAAGATCGGGATGGGCATGCAGGCGGACCCCACCGTGATCTACGCGCTGCAGAAGGCGGGGAAGTACGACGGCAACCTGCGCCGCGATGATCTCCAATACGACTCGCCATACAA
>JALDXK010000200.1:0-9503 GCA_032155105.1 Acidobacteriota bacterium | reverse complement strand
CACCCTGATCGCGTGCTTCGCGATCACCGCCATGCTGCTCGCGGCGATCGGCCTGTACGGTGTGCTGGCGTTTGCGGTGGGCCAGCGCACGCGCGAGATCGGCATCCGCCTGGCCCTTGGGGCGAAACGCGGCGAAGTGCTGCGCATGGTGATGTCGCAGGCGGGCACGCTCGTGGTGGCCGGCGTCGTCATTGGCCTCGTTGCCGCCGCGCTCGCGAGCCGCCTGCTGCGCGCGCAGCTGTTCGAAGTGACGCCGACTGATGCCGCTACCTACGTGCTGGTGGCGATCGGGTTGATGGGCGTGTCGCTGGTGGCCAGCTGGATCCCCGCGCGCCGCGCGTCACGCATCGATCCGATGACCGCGTTGCGGCAGGACTGACAGGGAGAGTCGGGGTCAGGTCGAGAAATTCGCCCACTGCGAGGGCGAAATAGGGACAGGACGTTCCCCCGGGCGGTTCCTCAGCATGCCAATGGCGCAATCTGGAAAGGCTCGAGATGGGCGTGTCTCTTGGGAGGCGACCTGTCCCTGATCATCCCTCGTCGGGGGCGAATTTCTTGACCTGACCCCAATCATCCCTCGCTGTACCGGATCGCGCTGTTGACGCTGCGGTAGACTCACGCAATGTCCTCGATGCTCGCTAGTTTCGAGTGGACCACGCCGTTCATTGCCGATGCGTGCGTGCAGTTGTCACTGCCGGTGCGCATCGGGCCCTTCGGCCTTACGTGTAATTTTCCAGGCAGCAAGATCGCCGGCCCCGCGCGGCCGGCGCGGCATGCCGGCAGCGTGGACGTGTTTCTCGAGGCCATCGCCGGCGCCACGCAGGGTGACGTCCTCGTCATCGACAACGACGGCCGCACAGACGAGGGCTGCATCGGTGACCTTGTTGTCGGCGAAGCGCACACGAGCGGTATCGCCGGCACCGTGTGTTGGGGCGCGCACCGCGACACCACGGCGATTGCCGCGATCGGTGCCCGGCTCTGGAGCTTCGGCACCTGTCCCAATGGCCCGCTGCAACTGCGCCTTCGCCCGCAAGAGGCGCTCAACTCCGCCCGCCTGGGCTCGGTGCTCGTCACCCCCGACGACTTCGTGTTCGCAGACGACGATGGCGTGGTGGTGGTGACGGCGCGGGATCTCGAACGCATCGTCGACACCGCGCGCGACATCGCGGCCCGCGAAGGGGCACAGGCCGTCCGGCTGCTCAAAGGCGAACTGCTGCGCACGCAGTTCGATCTCGCTGGATATGTGAGCAAGCGCGCGTCGGATCCTGCGTACACCTTCCGCGATCACCTGAAGTCCTTCGGCGGCGCAATCGAGATCTAGAGATTCTTGCCGGCTGACCGCGCGACTGCTCCCTCTTCCGTGTACTAATCGACCCACCACGTGACACGCCAGTACTGCCACATCGGCTCCAGCACCATCGCATATCTCGACTCGGCGCCTGGACAGGCGGCCCTGCGGCCCTGCGTATTGCTGCACGCGTTTCCGATTGGCGCCAACCTGTGGGAGCCGCAGATGCGCGCGGTTCCGGCAGGCTGGAGGTTGATCGCGCCCGATCTACGCGGCTTCGGTGGCTCGACGGAGGCCGATTCGGTGAGCGCGGTGTCGATGAGCGACTACGCGGAAGATGTGGCCAATCTTCTGGATGAGCTGCACATCAGGCGCGCGGTGATTGGCGGAGCGTCGATGGGCGGCTACGCCGCCATGGCATTCCTGCACGCGCACGGCGACAGGATCGAGGCGCTGGTGCTGGCGAACACCCGGGCGGGCGCGGACTCACCCGAGGCCCGCGCCAACCGCCGGGGCATGCTCGCGCTCGTCGACCGTGAGGGCGCTTCGGGCGTGGCCCGCGAGATGATGCCCAAGCTGCTTGGAAAGACGACGCACGAAACCAACTCCGCCATCGAAGCCCATCTGCGTCGTCTCATCAAGCAGCAGTCGCCCGTGGCCATCCGCAATGCGATTCACCGGATGATGCATCGATCCGACTCGATGCCATTGCTGTCGAACACCACCCTCCCAACCTTGATCGTCACGGGCGACGAGGATGCGCTGATTCCTACGGATGAGTCGCGCGCCATGGCAGATGCCATCAGCGGATCGACATTGGTGATCGTCCCGAAGGCCGGACATCTGGCAAACTTGGAACAGCCGGATGCATTCAACAACGCCCTGAACGCTTTTCTCACGAAGCTGTAGCTCATGAAATTGGTGTCGACGCTCCTGGTCATCGCGCTCGCAATGGGTGTGGCAACGGCGCAGCAGCCTGCGGCGCCGGCCGTGGACCCGCTGCACAGGCCTTACGACGAAATCCTCGATCTGTATGTCCGCGATGGGCTCGTCTACTACCTGGCGCTCAAGCGCGAGCGCGGGCGGTTCGATCGTTACGTGCAGTCGCTCGCGGGAACCAGCGCCGACACGGTGAAGGGCTGGACGCCCGAGCGCCAGCTGGCGTTTTGGATCAACGTCTACAACGCCTACGTCCTGAAGACGGTGATCGATCACTACCCGATTCGCGGCAAGGCTCCCGAGTACCCGTCGGTCAGCATTCGGCAGGTCCCGGGAGCGTTCGAGCGGACCACGCATCGCGCCGGCGGGCGCACGTTCACGCTCGACGCCCTCGAGCGCGACGTGATCGCCGGCTTCGGCGATCCGCGCGCGCTGTTTGCGCTCGGCCGCGGCGCCAACGGCAGCGGCCGCTTGAAGAGCGAAGCGTTCACGTCGGAGCGGCTCGACGGGCAATTGACGACGATGACGAGCGAGCTGGTGACGCGGCGGGAGCTGGTGTTCGTCGACGTGTCGAACGGCCGGCTATCGGTGAGCCCGATTTTCTCGTGGCGCGAAACCGCGTTCACGAAGCTGGCCGACAAGGCGGCGCCCGTCTACGCGTCACGCAGCCCGCTCGAAAAAGCCGTGCTGGCGCTGATCGATCCGCTCCTGGTGCCCAACGAACAAGAGTTCTTGAGGAAGAACACGTTCCAGATGAACTTTCACAATTTCGACTGGACTCTGAACGATTTGACCGGCCGCTAGCTGGCCGCTAGCGGCGGTTCAAGGGTTCAAGGGTTCAGGGGTTCAAGGGTTCAATGGATCTCGGACTGACTGGGAGAGTTGCGATCGTTACCGGTGGCAGCCGCGGGCTGGGATTGGGCGCGGCGAAGGCGTTGATCGCCGAAGGCGCACACGTCGTGATTTGCGCGCGCGGGAACGAGCAGCTGCAGAAAGCCGCGAAAGACGTCCAGGCGGGCGCCGTCGCCGGGGCCCGTGTGGCCACGGCCGTCGCCGACGTATCCACCGAGGACGGCGTGACACGCGTCGTTGATGCCGCGATGCGCGAGTTCGGCCGCCTCGACGTGGTGGTCAACAACGTCGGCCTCGCCCGGGGCGCGGCGCTCGAGGCCACCACCGACGCGGACTGGCAGGAAGCCTTCGACCAGACGTTGTTTCCGGCGATCCGCATGTCGCGCGCGGCGGTGCCGCACTTGCGCACGCAGGGCGGCGGGGCGATCGTGATCGTGTCGTCGATTTTCGGGCGCGAAGCCGGCGGCCGCATGACCTACAACGCGGTGAAGGCGGCGGAAATCAGCCTGGCCAAGTCTCTGGGGCAGCAGCTGGCGCAGGATCAGATTCGCGTGGTCTCGGTAGCGCCCGGGTCGATCCTCTTCGAAGGCGGATCGTGGTGGAAACGGCAGCAGTCCGATCCGGAGGGCATCGCGACGTTCGTCAAGCAGGAGCTGCCGTTCGGTCGCTTCGGCACGCCGGAAGAAGTCGGCGCTGCCATCGCGTTTCTCGCCTCACCCAAGGCCAGCTGGATCAGCGGCACCACCGTCGTCGTCGACGGATGTCAGTCGCGGATGTTTTAAACGAAGGTGTTGAACCCTCGTGTTGAACTACCGTGTTGAACTCGCGGGTTGAACCCTCGTCTTGAACCAGAGGTAATAAACCGGCAGTCCGAGTAACACGACGCCAAAGGTGATCGAGGTCCATACTGGCTCGTTCATCAGCGCATTGACCACCAGATAGATCGCCGCCGCGATGAACACCGCCGGCACCACCGGATAGCCCACCACTTTGTACGGCCGGCTCAAATGCGGCTGCGACTTGCGGAGCGTATAGATCGCGGCCACGCTCAACGCGTAGAACGGCCACATCGCGAGCACGAACGTGTCGGTGAGCTGCTCGAAGGTCTGGGTCATCACCATCGCCACGCCGAGGACGGTGGCCAGGCTAATCGCCACGTACGGCGTCTTGTATGTCTCGTGGACGCGTGCCACCGGCCCCAGGAGCAGGCCATCGTCGGCCATCGCAAAGAAGATGCGCGGCGAGGCGAGCATGCTGCCCATCAGTGAGCCGAAGGTCGAGATCATCACGATGACGGCGACGAATGAGACGCCGGCCCGCCCGAACAGCGCTCCCATCGTGTCGGCAGCGATCAGCGGTGACTTCGCCATCACGCCGATTGGGTTGATGTAGAGATACGCGGCGTTGGCGAGCAGGTAGATCGAGATGATCATCAGCGTGCCGACGATGATCGAGCGCGGCAGGTTACGTTGAGGATCTTTGACCTCACCACTGGCGAACGTGAGATCCGCGAACCCGTCGTAGGCCCACATCACCGAGATCAGCGCGAGTCCGAACACCCCGTAGTTGATGGGGGCGCTGTTTGAGGCGAGGTTGCTGAACGAGGCGCCGGCGTTGTCGCCCATGACGAATGCGGCCAGCACGAGCAGCGCCAGCGCGCCGAACTTGGCGATCGTCGAGAGCCCTGCGAACAGCGCGCCGAGCCTGACCCCGACGATGTTGGTGACGCCGGCGAAAATAATCGCGCCGGCGGCAAGGTAATCCGCAAGCGCGGGGTTCGCTGCCGGATCCATGCCGATGACCCGCAGGAAGTACTCGCCGAACACCGACGAGATGCCGCCGAGCGCGGCAGCGCGAATCAGCACCAGCTGCGCCCACCCGTAGAGAAAGCCGTAGGGGCGTCCCCAACCCTCGCGCAGGTACACGTACATGCCGCCGGTCTCAGGCATCGAGGCCGACAGCTCCGCGAACGACAATGCGCCGCAGAGCACGATCAGGCCGCCGAGCACCCAGACGCCGAGCATCCACGTCGGGTCGGGCACCCGTTCGGCGATGCCGGCCGGCGTGCGGAAGATGCCGCCGCCGATGGTGATGCCGATGACCAGGCCGATCGAGCTCCACAACCCAAGTGAACGGACGAGTTTTGCCATGCGCGGCTGATCCTATCTGCTGAGTTAAAATCAGTCTATGACTTCATTCGTTATTCGCGCGTGTCTGGTAATGATCATTTCGTTGTATGCAGTGCCTGTACTCGCGCAGGAGCCGGGCGTCGATGAAGAGGGTTGCAAAGAGTCGGCGTTGCTGTCGCGCATGCCCGGCTGCGGCATTTTCGCCTGCTCCAAGAAGGACTTCGATGCATTCGAGGTGGTGATCAACAAGGCCGGCGAGATGAAATCGCTCGAGGGCGCCGGAGAGGAATCGAAGCTGATTTGCCCGGCCACTATGTCGCAGCTCCAACTGCATCGCAACATCGAAGCGGCGTTCAAGAAGTCGGGCTACACGATCGTGTTCTCGGGCCGCCACGAACACCACGACCGGCCCGCGGTGACGGTGCAGAAGGGCGCCCAGTGGATCTCGGTGCAGACGGGCGACTTCAACGAGTTCCCGACTTACGAGATGACCGCGGTGCTCGTGAAGGACATGGAACAGCAGATGTCGGCGAGCGCGCAGGCCATGTCGGACGCGATCGCCAACAGTGGCCGGCTCGACGTCTACGGCATCACCTTCCCCACGAGCCAGGCCGCGATCACGCCGGCCTCGGATGCGGTATTGAACGACGTGCTCGCGGTCCTCACCGCGAACCCGGACTGGCGCCTCCGCATCGAAGGACACACCGACAACGTCGGCGACAAGGCGGCCAACCTCAAACTCTCGATCGCCCGCGCCGCGGCTGTGGCGTCGTGGCTGACGGGGAAGGGCGTGGCCGCCGGAAGGCTGTCCACCGCCGGCCTGGGCGACACGCAGCCGGTTGGCGAGAGTACGACGGAGGAAGGGCGCGCCCGGAATCGGCGCGTCGTGCTGATCAAGCAGTAGCTATATCAGGCAGAACGCAGGGGCGGGACTTCCTTGTCCGCCGGAGCGCGAAGCGCGAAAGTGGAGTCCCGCCCGTCTTGAACAGGTTCGTCGAACGGAGCAGGATCGTGGGTGTCCAGATAGCGAGAGAATCAGACGGTCGAGTCACGATTACCGTCGCGCAGGGACCGCAGGCGACGCCAGCAGTGGTGCTTTCGCCGGTGGAAGCGAGACTGCTCGCGATCAAATTGCTACTCGCGGCCGAGGACGTCAAGACCTCAAACTGATGGAAGCCGTAGGCGCTGCGCTACCACTTATGCCACGGTGTTGGTTGTGCCGGTCCGTTGCGCGGGATGGACTTTACGAACTGATAGGCGACCGCCCATCCGATAAACACCCCACAAAGGGCGGAAAGACTCGACACGTCTGTTCCAATCCACGCCGAGAGGGGCCCGCTCACCGCGATGCCCGCCGCGATGCCGCCGATGGTCCCTAAGGCCATGCGGAAGTTCCGCTTCGGATTGCGCCCGACGACGGTCCTGGCGAACGCAGCCACCAGTAACGCGACCACAACTATCGCGCCCTTGGATAGCACCCGCACGCCTTCATCGGTGAGAGGCGCACTCGGGGAAATCGTCGTCACCAGGATCAGGAGTAGCACGGCAAAGGTGATCGCCACGCTCACAATGAAATGCCGCCGCCACGACCAACTTTCCAAAGGGCGATAGCGGCTGTGGTTCATGTGGTCATTCCAGCCGGTGGCGGAGAAGCCATTTCTGGGCCCTGATTCTTGTGGTCTTGCGATTCGCTGTGATTCGTTCTTTATTCGCCTTTCACCCGATGATCGTGTAGCATTTCACACGATTACCTATGGCGTCAGAACCGTCGACGACGCTACCGGCGCGCCGCACGCCTGCCGGAGTGGAGAAACATAAACAAGTCGCCCTCCAGAACGCGCTGCAGGTGCTCGCGTCAGGCACGGCCATCGACCGCCCGGATACCCCGGACGAGGTGGTCACGGCCGTGCGCCGGTTGCCGGCCATCGAGGCCGCCTACGCGCCGTTCCCGGCGTCGATTGATCCGCGCATCAAGGCCGCGTTCGAGTCGCGCGGCGTGCATCAGCTCTACACCCATCAAGCCGAGGCCTTCGACCACATCGCCAACGGCCGCCAAGTGGTGGTGACCACGCCCACGGCATCGGGCAAGACGCTTTGCTACAACCTGCCAGTGCTCGATCGCATCCTGAAGAATCCGGCGACACGCGCGTTGTATTTGTTCCCAACGAAGGCGCTTGCGCAAGACCAGATGGCGGAGCTGCACGAACTGGCGGGGGCGATCACTAAGATAGGCGGCGAGATCGGTGGGGAAGCGCTCGATGAGCCCATCGGCGTCCACACCTACGACGGCGATACCCCCCAGGACGCGCGCCGCACCATTCGCACCCGCGCGCACATCGTCCTCAGCAACCCCGACATGGTGCATTCCGGCATCCTGCCGCACCATCCGCGCTGGGCGAAGCTGTTCGAGAAGCTGCAGTTCGTCATCATCGACGAGCTCCACGCGTATCGCGGCGTCTTCGGCAGCCACCTGACGAACGTGCTGCGCCGCCTGCGCCGGATCTGCCGCCACTACGGCTCCGATCCGCAATTCATCTGTTCCTCGGCGACGATCGCGAATCCGGCGGAACTGGCCGAGCGGCTCGCGGAGAAGCCGTTTGCGCTGGTCGACAAGAGCGGTGCGCCGCGTGGCGAGAAGTTCTTCGTGTTCGTGAATCCACCTGTAGTCAATCGCGAGCTTGGCATCCGGCGCTCGTACATCGCCGAGTCTCGTCGCGTGGCGGGCGAGTTCCTGCGCCGCAACCTGCAGGTGATCGTCTTCGCGCAAAGCCGGACCTCCACGGAAATCCTGACGACGTACTTGAAGGAAGACTTCGAGGATGTGCCTGGCATGCCCGAGCGCATTCGCGGCTATCGCGGTGGCTACCTGCCGCTGCGCCGGCGGGAAATCGAGAAAGGCCTGCGCGCCGGACAGGTCCGCGGTGTCGTCTCGACCAATGCGCTCGAGCTCGGCATCGACATCGGCGCCCTCGACGTCTGCGTGATGGCCGGGTATCCCGGCACGATTGCGTCCACTTGGCAGCGCGCCGGCCGCGCCGGACGCCGCACCGGTCAGTCGGCCGCGGTGATGGTGGCGTCGAGCGCGCCGATCGACCAGTTCGTGGCCCGGCATCCGTCGTTCTTCTTCGAGGCCTCGCCTGAGCACGCGCTGGTGAACCCCGATAACCTCCACATCCTCGTGGACCACGTGAAATGCGCGGCATTCGAGCTGCCGTTCACCACCGAGGAATCGTACGGCCAGGTGAACGTCCAGGACGTGCTTGGCGTGCTTCAGGAGTCGGGCCTCGTTCACCGGTCAGGCCTGGAGGATGCCGAGGGCCAGTGGCACTGGACCAGCGAGTCGTATCCCGCCAACGCGGTGAGCCTACGGTCGGTGTCGTCGGACAACTTCGTGATCACCGATCACACGAGCGGGCCGAAGGTCATCGGCGAAACGGACTTCAACAGCGCGCTGTCGACGCTGCACCCGAAGGCGATCTACATGGTTGAGGGTCGCATCTACCAGGTTGAGGAGCTTGACTTCATCGGCCGCAAGGCCCACGTCCGCGAAGTGGACTGCGACTACTACACCACGGCGATCACCTATACCAAGGTCACCATCCTCGATCGCTTCGACGCCGACGAGCCGAACGTCAACCTGCACGGCGAAGTCCACGTGGTGTCGCGGGTGGTTGGCTTCAAGAAGATCAAGTTCCACACCAATGAGAACGTTGGTTCCGGGGAGCTCGACCTGCCCGAGCAGCAGATCCACACGACATCGTATTGGCTGGAAGTTCCGCTCTCGATCGTCAACGCGCTGCCGTATGCCACCGACGATCGCCGGGACGGCGTGATCGGCCTGGCGTTCGCGATGAAGCAGGTGGCGCAGCTGCTGCTGATGTGCGACGCGCGCGACGTCGGATTGTCGGTCAACGCCGGCGAAACAGGCGGGGATGACACCCCGCGGATTTTCATCTACGACGCCTATCCAGGCGGCATCGGCTTCAGCGCGCCGCTGTGGAACATGCAACGCGAACTCCTCTCGCAAACGAGCGCGCTGATCACCGGTTGCGATTGTGAGACAGGATGCCCGATGTGCGTGGGCCCGATCGGCGAGACCGGTCCGCTCGCGAAGAACGTGGCATTGCGGATTCTCGAGCACCTGTTGGCTGGCGATCAGGCAGTCGTCGTGCGCGAGGCGGAAGTGCCGTTCTAGCAATGTCGTCGACCCTCGATCGCCTGCGCGGGATTGTCCACGGGACGCGGCCCTCCGCGGTGCCCGTGGTGTCACCGGAGCTGGCAGGCGGGACTAAAGT
>JALDXK010000199.1:0-9566 GCA_032155105.1 Acidobacteriota bacterium | reverse complement strand
GGGGGCCCCGGCTGCCTGCCTTTGTTCGGTGCTATTCTCTCGCTGCCTCCACCCTGTCAACCGTGCACATTGGAACGACCGTCGGTCCGTATCGCATCCTCCGCCATCTTGGTAGCGGCGGCATGGGCGAGGTGTGGCTGGCCGACGACACGCGCCTGCACCGGCAGGTCGCGCTCAAGATGGTGCGTCCCGCCGACCACGCCGACCAGGTGTCGCGGGCGCGGCTGTTACGCGAGGCCCGCGCCGCCGCGGCGCTCAATCATCCCCACATCGCCACCGTCCACGACGTGCTCGAAGCCGACGGCCAGGTGGTGGTGGTGTTCGAATACGTCGAGGGTGAAACGCTGCACGCGCGCATGGCGCGCGACCGCATTCCCGCGCCCGAAGCGGTGGACATCGCCAGCCAAATCGCGAAGGCCCTGGCCTCCGCGCACGCGCACGGCGTCATCCATCGCGACTTGAAACCGGCCAACGTCATCGTCGGCGCTGGCGGGCACGTCAAGGTGCTCGATTTCGGCATCGCGCGGATGCTGGCGGTGGGCTCGACGCGGACGACCGGGCAGGAGGTCCCGCACACCGGGACCTTCGGGTTCGTCGGCACACCCGGCTACGCGGCGCCGGAACAAATGGTGTCGGGGGCCGTCGACGAGCGCGCGGACCTCTATGCGCTGGGCGTCGTGCTGTTCGAGATGATCAGCGGGCAGCGCCCGTTTCCCGGCCACGACGTGGTG
This sequence comes from Acidobacteriota bacterium, assembly GCA_032155105.1. GTDB lineage: Bacteria > Acidobacteriota > Vicinamibacteria > Vicinamibacterales > UBA2999 > 12-FULL-67-14b. Next base: position 8,835 of record JALDXK010000199.1, on the reverse strand, counting down.
CGGCTGGCGGCCAGCAAGCTGTCGCAGGATGCGCCGACGCTGTCGTCGACCGGACAGGTGGTGCCGCCGGCACTCGACCGGCTGGTGGCGTCGCTGCTGGCGCGCGAGCCTGAGCAACGGCCGGCCTCGGCGAACGACGCGCTCGCCGCGCTGCGCGGCGTCTATGGCATCCCGAGCACGGCGAGGCTGCGAGGGCCGCAGCCGGCCAGCCGGTTCGCGGTGGCTGCCGCGGTGATCGTCGTGATCGCCCTCGCGGGGTTCGGCGTGTGGGAGATCCGTCGCTTTGCCGAACCGCCTGCCCGAGACACGCCACAGGTGATCGCCGTGCTACCCCTCGCCAACATCAGCGGCGACGCGTCGAAAGACTACGTGGCCGCCGGCATTGCCGAGAGTTTGATTGCGAGCCTTGCGGCGCTGCCGACGGTGACCGTGCTGTCGCGCGCGTCGGTCACCGAGGCGCGCGGGCGGGTGAAAGACGAAGCCGCGCTGGCGAGAGATCTCGGCGCCACGTATCTCGTCAACGGGAGCGTGCAGCAGTCGGGACAGACGCTCAAGGTGTCGCTGAATCTCGTCAAGCCGGACCGCACCGTGGCGTGGGGCGACTCGGTCGAGGGCGCCTTCGACCAGATCTTCGATCTGCAGTCGCGATTGGCCACCTCGCTCACCAACGCACTCGTGGTGCGGGTGTCGGCCGCCGAACGCGAGAAAATGAACGCGCAGTCGACCTCGAACACCGACGCACTGGCCGCGTATTGGCGTGGCCAGGCATTATTGGAGCGTCGCGACGTCAGCGGCAATCTCGACGGTGCCATCGTCGCCTTTACCGACGCCATCGAGCGCGATCCACGATTTGCGTTGGCCCACGCCGCTCTTGGCGCGACGTTTTGGGCAAAGTATCTCGAAACGCGCGCCTCTGAATGGACCGAGAAGGCAGCAGATGCCGGCACCACCGCGCTGCGGATCGATCCAAACCGACCTGAAGTCAGATATGCGCTCGCGATCACACTCGCCGGTCGCGGCCGTGCCGACGACGCCATCGAAGAATTGCGACGGGCGCTCGCCATGCGCCCAAACTACGATGACGCACGCCGCGAGTTGGCACTCGTGTTGGGGCGGCAAGGGCATGTCGACGAATCGCTGGCCGAGTACAACAAGGCACTCGAGGTGAGGCCGAACGCGGCCAGCACCTACAGTTCGATGGGCCTCATGCTCTACGAGAATGCGCGCTACACCGATGCCATCAAGGCCTTCACCACGGCGACGCAACTGCAGCCTGACAATTTCATGGGATTCCAACGGCTTGGGTCGACCTATCACACGATCGGTAAGAGCGATCTTGCGCTGCTGAACTACAAGCGCGCCAACGAACTGCGCACGTCGCCCGTAACGTTGTCGAACATCGGTACGTTGCACTACAGCCGTGGTGAGTTCGCAGAGGCGATTGACGCCTACCGGCAGTCGCTGCAAGCGCGGCCCAACGCAGCGACCGTGCACCGTAACCTCGGCGATGCGCTGAGCCGGGTCGGCCGCCGCGCAGAAGCACGCGAATCGTATCTGAAAGCCGCCGAACTGAGCGAGGCTGAACTGAGAGTCAAGCCCCAGGATGCGCGGACGCTCGCAACGCTGGCCGTGTACTTACAGAAGGCGGGTGATACGACTCGCGCGAGCGCGCGCATCGACCAGGCGCTGGCAAAGGCGCCGCAGGATTTTGAAGTGTTCTATCGCGCCGCGGTGGTAAACGCGCTGCAAGGGCGGCACGACGCCGCCATGACGTACCTCCGGCAGGCGGTCGACGGTGGCTACACTCGTTCGCGAGCGGGAGAGGAAGACGATTTCGAGGCACTCCGGACTCGCCAGGATTTCCAGTCGTTGATCAAGGCCCCCAACCCCTAGGAGGAAAAATGCGGAACGTGTTGGTTAGTGCGGGAGTTGCAGCGATCGTTGGCGTGACGGCCGGTCTCATCGCTGCCACAACTGGGCTTGGCGTGGTGAGGCCCCTGGGCGGGGGTAAGAAAATGGTTCATGCGACGATTGCTCTCGATCGCGTCGGCGGTGACTGCATCATTGGCACCTTCCCACAGACCATCGAGGCCTTCAAGAAAGAAACCGTTGAATGGACCATCGTCGATCGCTGCGGCTTGGTGACCGATTCGAACCCGGTCTCGATCGCCTTCGAGGCCGGTCAAGATCCGTTCGGCACGACCTGCGAGAAGAAAGGCAAGAAGAAGATCCGTTGCTCCCTCAACAACCCTGCCCAAGGCTTCTACAAGTACGTCGTTTCAGCGAGGGACGCGACGACTGAAGATCCAGAGATCGAAATCGTCCAGTGATGACTACTGCCGCTCCGGCCTGAGCACGCGACCCGCGAGGGCAGTCGTGAACTTCCCATCGCGCCGCGACACCTCGCCGTTGACGATGACGTCGGTCATCCCTTCGGCGAGCTGGTGCGGCTTCTCGTAGGTGGCCGCATCGTTGACCTTCGACAAGTCGAAGATCACCACGTCCGCAAACGCGCCCACGCGCAGCTGGCCGCGATCCTTCATCCCGAACACCGTCGCCGGTAACGTCGTCATCGATCGAATGGCCGCCGGTAAATCAACGGCGCCGCGCTCCCTCACGTACTTCTTCAGCTTCCTGGGAAACGCGCCGTACGCGCGCGGATGGGGCACGCCGACGCCCATCTGCACCAGGTCGCCGTCGGTGCACGTCATGGTCCACGGCTGGCGCATGATGCCCTCGATGTCGCCCTCCGACATGTTGAACGACACCAGGCTCGCGTCGCCCTTCTCGAGCAGCTGCAGCGCGTACTCTTCGGGCGCCACGCCGGCCTTCGCGGCCAGCTCCGACAACCGCCGCCCTTCGAAGGACGGGTTGACGGAGTAGCGACTGATCATCAGCGTGTCGGCGCCGCCGCGGCGCGTGATGTTGGTCTTCACCTCGGCGCGAATCTCGTTGCGCAGCTCGCCGGTGATCCGCTTCATCATCGCGTCGCGGCCGCCGACCTGCGCCGAGCGCGGGATCAACGCGCCGACGATGCCGGTGCCGCTGGCTTCGTAGGGATACTGGTCGGCAAACACCTGCACGCCGCGTGTGCGCGCACCCTCGATGCGCTCGACGAGCGTCTTCGACAATCCCCAGCTCGCCGGGCCGAGCGCCTTCATGTGCGACACCACGCCGATCACGCCGCCCTGTTCGGCGATGTCGATCACTTCCTGCACCGCCGCGACCACGCCGATGGTGTAGTCGGATTCGTCGCGGATATGGCTCGAGTAGACGCCGCCGAACGGCGCCGTTGCCTTCGCCATCGCGATCACTTCCGCGGTCTTCGAATAACTGCCCGGCGCGTAGTAGAGGCCGCTGGACAGCCCGAAGCCGCCGGCCTCCATGCCCTGGCGGGTGATCTCGACCATCTTCGCAAGCTCGCCGGCATTCGGATCGCGATCCGACATCTCCATCACTTCGCGGCGAATCGAGCCGTGCGGCACCATCTGCGCTACGTTCACGCCGATGCGCTGCTGCTCGTAGGTCGCGCGCTGCGCGGCCAGGTCCACCGGGCCACCACCGTCCGGGTTCACGAACACCGTCGTGAGCCCCTGCGCCAGCAACGGCTGGCCCTGCTTGAGCGCTTCGGTCGCCAGTCCGCCGCCGGCGTGTGAATGGACGTCGATGAAGCCCGGTGTCACGTACCGATCGGCCGCATCGATCACCGTCTTGGCTGTGGCGTTCGGCAGCCGGCCCATCGCGCGAATCCGATCGCCGCTGATGCCAATGTCGGCGCGGTACCAGGGATTACCAGTACCGTCGAGGACGCGCCCATTACGGATGATGATGTCGAAGGTGGGCGCTTGTGCAACAAGTGCGATGGGTGCAGCGAGTGCAACGAGTGCGAAGGCCAGAATGCGAGCGCGCATGGCGGGCATCCAACGTCAACTGTTAACTGTCAACTTCTTGGCGTATTTGGACTCAACGTAGTCGTCCAGCAGCTTCTGGAAGGCCAGGGCCAGCTCGTCGTAGGTGCCCTTGAGCGTGGTGGCATGTTCGCCGTCGATGAACACCGGGCAATTGGGTGCCTCGCCGGTGCCCGGCAGCGAGATGCCGATGTTGGCCGCCTTCGATTCACCGGGGCCGTTGACGACGCAGCCCATCACCGCGAGGGTCAGCGTTTCTACGCCCTCGTACGTCTTCTTCCACACCGGCATCTGCTCGCGGATGTAGCCTTGCACCGCCTCGGCCAGCTCCTGGAACGTGCTGCTGGTCGTGCGGCCGCAGCCCGGGCACGCGGTAACGCTCGGCGCGAAGCTGCGCAGCCCAAGTGCCTGCAGCAACTCGCACGCGGCGTAGACTTCTTCACGGCGATCGCCGCCCGGCCGCGGCGTCAGCGAGACCCGGATGGTGTCGCCGATGCCTTCGGTGAGCAGCACGCCCATCGCCGACGCCGACCACACGAGGCCCTTGGTGCCCATGCCGGCTTCGGTGAGGCCGAGGTGCAGCGGCTGTTCGGTCTGCCTCGCAAGCGCGCGATAGACGTCAATCAGGTGGCGCGGCCGCGACACCTTGCACGAGATGATGATCTGGTCCTGGCGCAGGCCGGTCTCCATCGCCAGTTCTGTGGACTGGATTGCCGACAGCACCATGCACTCGTTGATGATGTCGTCGGACTCCTTGCCGAGGTTGCGGTCGGTGTTCTCCTGCATCTTCGCCATCACAAGCTCCTGGTTGAGCGAGCCGCCGTTGACGCCGATGCGCACGGGCTTGCCGTACTCGATCGCCACCTGGCAGATCGTGGCGAACTGCTCGTCCCGCCGCTTGCCGGTGCCGACGTTGCCGGGATTGATGCGGTACTTGTCGAGTGCCTTCGCGCAGTCCGGGTGACGCGTCAGCAGCAGGTGGCCGTTGTAGTGAAAGTCGCCGATCAGGGGCGCGGTACAGCCGGCATCGAGCATGCGCTGCTTGATCTCCGGCACCGCCGCCGCCGCTTCGGGCACGTTCACGGTGACCCGCACCATCTCCGATCCCGCCTGCCACAATTCGACGCACTGCTCGGCCGTCGACGTCGGGTCCGCCGTATCTGTCATCGTCATCGACTGCACCACGACGGGCGCGCCGCCGCCGACGGTGACGTGGCCGACTTTCACCGGCACGGTGCGATGACGCTTATTCAGGCTGATCATTCAGTCTTCTTTCCACTCTTCCGCCACGAGACCGCGTTTAATCTCCTCGGACCGGAACACCGCGAGCTCCATCGTGTCGTAGTTCTCGACCCGGTCCATGTCCTCGTTGACGAAGAACGTGAGCGTAAACGGCGGACCGCCCGGCAACACGACCGCCCGCATGCGATCGCCTTTGTTCGGCCCTGTGGCGCGATACAGCCGCCACAGCACCGTGGTTCCACCGGGGTCCACTTATTGAGTGTACAACGGGCCTGGGACTTGGGACTTGGGGCTTGGGCTTGGGGCTTCGGCCCTGAAGACCGCAAGCCCTCAGCCCTCAAGTTGTCGATTTGGCTGCCGCGTAGAGCGCGCACAGCGTGGCCGCGGTGCGGCGACTTTCCGCAAGTGTCACTACCGCCGGCGCGCCATCGAGGATCCGGGCTTCGAAGTTCTCGATCTGGTTGCGGAAGATCAGCGATGAACCCTGCACCGCAAGGTGCTCGATGCGGCCGTGGCGCTCCAGTTCCAGGGTTTCAACCGGGCCCGGGCGGAAGGGGTTCGGCACCGTCAGGGCGCCTTCGGTGCCGAGCACCTCGAGCCACGTGCGATACGGCGTGCGAAAGCCCGCGAAAATGTTCGCGGACATCCCTTCGTCGAAGCGCAGCATCCCCATGAACTCCTCGTCCACCCCCGCGGCATGCCAGTGGGCCGACCCAAACACCATCTTCGGCTCGTGCCCGGCGATCAATTGCGCGTACGTCACCGGGTAACTGCCGATGTCCCACAACGCGCCGCCCCCGAGCGCCGGATCGAGTCGGATGTTGCCGTTGCCTTCGAGCGCAAAGGTAAAGCCCGAGACGATGGCGCGAACGGCGCCGATGGCCCCGGCCTTGAGGAGCCGCATCACGGCGCCGGTCTGCGGCTCGTGGCGATACATGAAGCCTTCTTCCACTACCACGTGCGCGGCGGCGGCGGCCGCGGCGATGCGATCGATGTCGTGCGGATCGAGGACGATCGGCTTTTCGCACAGCACGTGCTTGCCGGCGGCGATCGCGGCCAGCGTCCACGGCACGTGCTCGGTGTTCGGCAGGGGAATGTAGACGGCGTCGATCGACGCATCGTCGAGCAGCGCCTGGTAGCCTTCGACCGCGCGGGGAATGCCGTATTCCCGCGCGTGGCGGTTGGCGCGCGCGAGATCGCGGCTCGCCACCGCGCGCAGTTCACCGCGCGTCGAGGCGTGGAAGGCAGGAACGAGGCGCCGATTGATCCGCGCGGTCCCCAGGATTCCCCATCGGACAAGTCCCATCTGCTGCCGTGTCCCCTGTAACCCTGTAACCCTGTAACCTTTGTTACCGCTTTGTCCGCATCCGTCGGTTGAATTCTTCCGACTGTCCGCGCGGGATCGACAACGTCTTCCAGCCAGTCCCGCACTGATGTTTCGCGAGCAGCAGGATCTGGTAGCTGTGGCCGGCATAGTGCGCCACCTGGCGGCTCATCGCCTGGTACACCGAATGGGGCTCGCCACGGATCACGACCGTGCGCTGCAGATCGGCGTCGGTGAGCGGCGTGATGGCGTCGAACAGGCATTGCCAGCCGTGCTCCCACTCGGCCAGCAGCTCGGCGCGGGTCTGGTTGGGATCCTCGAACTCGCGATCCCGCATCCGGTCGGGTTTCTCTCCGTCCGAGGTGAGGAAGTTGACCCACCGCGATCGCATGTTGCCCGCCATGTGCCGCATCAGCACCGCCACGCTGTTCGCCTCGGCATCGAGCGTGACGTGCAGCTGCACGTCGGAGAGTTGTGCGATCGACTTGTCCGCGAGTTTCTTGATCTTCTGGAACTCGTCGATCACGGCGGCGACGATGGGTGAGTTACTTGACATGTTCGATGACCAGCAGGACAACCGACACGACAGCCAGTCCCCACGCCGCCGCCGATACGTCCCTGGCCTTGCCGGCCACGGCATGCAGCACGGCGTGGAGGATGAACCCCCAGAGAATACCCTGCGTGATGGAAAACGTCAGCGGGATCAGGATCAGCGTCGCAAATGCCGGCACCGCCACCTCGAGACGATCGAACTCGACGCGGGTCACCGCCTGGAACATCGACACGCCGACCAGGATCAGCACTGCGGAGGTCGCATAGTTGGGAATGGCCGCTGCCAGTGGCGCGATGAACAGGCAGGGCAGGAAGCACACCGCGGTCACGATCGCGGTGAGCCCGGTGCGCCCGCCCATGCGGATGCCGGCGATGCTTTCGACGTACGCGGTGCCCGAGGACGTGCCAACCAGGCCCGCGCCGAGCGTGGCCATCGCATCCACGATCAATCCCTGGCGGAGGTTCTTCGGCTGGCCCTTCTCGTCGACGAGGTTCGCCGCTTGCGCCACGCCGATGAACGTGGACAGCGAGTCGAAGAGGTCGGTCATCATCACGGTGATGATGGCCGGTACGAGCGCCAGCTGCAGCGCGCCGGCGATGTCGAGCTTCAGGAACACCGACGAGAAGTCGGGTGCGCTGAACCACTGGGCCGGCGGGGTCACGTAGCCGGCCGCCCAGGCGGTGATGGTGACGACGGCAATGCCCGCGAGGTATGCGAACGGGTTGTTGCGACGCGCCAGCCACACGCTGAGGACGAGCGCCACCAGCGTGAGCACAGCGCGATGATCGAGCGCGCCGACACCGACGATGGTCGCGGGGTTCGCCGCCACGAAGCCGGAGTTCTGCAGACCGATGAAGGTGAGGAGCAGGCCGATGCCCGCCGCCGTGGCGGCGCGCAGCGGGGGCGGAATCGCCATCGCGATGCGTTCGCGGAGCGGGGTTGCCGACACCAGCAGGAACAACACGCCGGCCCAGAAGATGATGCCGAGCGCCACCGGCCAGGGAATGCCGCCGTTGATGATCAGCGTGTAGGTGAAGAAGGCGTTGAGGCCCATGCCCGGCGCCACGCCGAAGGGCAGCTTCGCGTAGACGCCCATGAGCAGCGTCATCGTGAAGCACACCAGCACCGTGGCGGTGAGCGCCCCGGAGAAGGGCATGCCGGTGCCGGGCGACGAGAGGATCGCCGGGTTCACCACGACGATGTAGGACATCGTCAGGAAGGTGGTGATGCCGGCGACGATCTCGCGCGACACTATGTGAATGATCGGGTAAAGAGCGCCGTGATGGCTTTCTGTGCCGACGCGTTCAGCATCCGAGTGCCGGTGCCCGTGAAGTGTATGTGCTGGATCACCGGCTCGGTGCTGCCGGAAAGCGGGTTCCACTTCGCCGCCTCGCCCTCCCATTCGAACCAGCGTTCCTTTTCCTGGTCGTAGACGAAGAGCGGCTTGTTACAGAGCTTGGCGAATTCCGCGCCCCAGCCCGTGCCGCCGCGCACAGTGAGATCGGGCTGGATCACGCCGACCACGTAAATCTCCTGGCCGTTGTTGATCTGATACCAGATGCTCTGCAGGATCTTGCGGAACGTCGGCGTGTCGGGATACCGGCGGCTCATCAGCTTCGACACGTATGCGAGGCTGACGTCGCCGGCGTAGAGTTCTTCGTGATTGAGGACGCGGAGTCCGCGCGTGCGCGTAGGCTTGTGTCCCTCGAAGGAGAAGTTGACTTCCTCGATGCCGTTCTTCTCGGCGCAGGCACCGAATTCGGCTTCGGCACCCTGGGCGTCGCCGCTGAAGAGGATGACGTCTTCGC